>JBBSUP010000007.1:0-62864 GCA_038234295.1 Chthoniobacterales bacterium | reverse complement strand
TGTTTTGAGTGCCACCGGGTTCATCCAAATACGGGAAGGTGAGCACCATAGTTCCGTCAGCGATCTCATAGATGAGGAAATCGAACACGATCGGGGTGGTAGGATTTGTCTTGCCCAAGGGAGAATATCCAACCGTCCGCCACTCTTTGGCCACTTGGAGAGCGTATTTATCATAGGCACCATCTAATTCCGAATGGATCACTCTCGCGCCGGTGATGCGGGTCCCGCTCAACTGTCCCCCCACGGCAACCCATCCTTGAACCGGAGAGAGAATGAGGTGCTGGTAGATCGTGGAGCTGAGAGTCTTTTTCAGAATGTCTAAGGGCAGCCCAGGGATATCGGCAACGGTGCGGATCTTGTCGGCAGCGGAGGCCGCGGACAAGATCGAGAAGCTAACCAGCAGCACGAACAGAGTTTTGCAGCTTTTCATATAAAATGGTGTAAGACCCCACATCGCCAGAGGTCAAGCCGAATGTCCAAAATGGCTTTTGGGTGAGCCAGGCGGGTCGTTCGCGAGTATGTTGCTGGGCCACCGGTCGCGCCGCTTATTCCGGGTCGTCGATGATTCAGGTGCCGCGAGCGGGATGGCGCTCGTGACGCGAATACCCCTCGCGTCTCCCATGAGGGGCGGCGTCTATACGGTCACCAGAAGCCCCATTGCTTCGTCGCCACGATCCAGAGGCCCAGGGTTAGATTCGTTAGGGCATGCGCCAGGACGCAGGAGCTGAGGCTCTTCGTGCGATAGGCGACGCAATTGTAAAGCGCGCCAGTGATGAGCGCCGCCGGCCAGTCGGGCTGGGAGTGAGAGAAGCAGAAAGCAACGCTAACCACGGAAAAGGAGAGCCAGGAAAAGGTGCCGAACGCGACCGTCTCGAAGCGCTCCGCGATGAGGTAACGAAGGAGAAAGCCGCGCCAGAAAATTTCCTCAACGAGTGGGACGACCACGACCAGGCGCACAAATCGCAGGATGAGATTGGACCAATAAAGTGTCGGCGACCCGGCGAGCAGATCGGGATTAAACCCAATCAGCCGGGGCGGGAAACGGAGGAGTTGCTGCGGTGCAATCCAAAGGAGGAAAACGACAAGCGCGATCGCGATGGTGAAGAGCGCGCGGCGCAGCGGGTGAAACTCGTAGCAGCGCCAGAAATAAATGAGCAACCCGGCGCAGACCAGCGTCTGGAAAGGATAAAGCCAAAGTTCCGGCGCTGAACGCCAGAGCGCCGCGGCCGGATTCCTGATGACGCTGCCGACCGCGAGCAGAAGGATAAACACCAGCATCGGCGCCGCATAGGCGACAAGAAGCCGTCGCGAAGAAGCGGGAGTGATGGCGGGCGTGACCATGCTCGTGAATATGCGCCGGTCGGGACGGCCAGAAACTGAATTCGCTGCCTGAGTTGCGGTTGCGCGCGGGAGCGGGCGAGCGCAGTTTTCAGTCGTGCCCCGCCCCAATGAACGCCCCCCGTCCGAAGCTGACGCGCTCACGACAGCGCTCGAACTTGAGTTGAAAATGAAGCGCGCGGCTTGGGAACGCGGCAAGTCGCAGCGCGGTTACTGGCGCGCTCTGAGCATTCTGTTTCTCCTCCTCGTGATCGCGGGCGGTCTCTGTGCATGGCTCTATTTCGGCGCGGCGATGAGCGGACGAACGAAGGAAAACCCGGCGGTCGAAACGGTTCGTTAGACTGAGACGTGGCTGCTTATTCTCGCGCCGCACTGGCGCTCTTCTTTCTCGGGGCGGGGACTGCGCATTTCGTCGTGCCGGGACCCTATCTGGCGATCATGCCGCGCTGGATTCCCGCGCCGGCCGCGCTGGTCGCGGTTAGCGGCGCGGCTGAAATCCTCGGAGGGCTAGGGGTGTGTCTGCCCGCCACCCGCGCGCCCGCTGCCTGGGGTTTGATCGCGCTCCTGAGCGCGGTTTTTCCGGCGAACGTCCGGGCGCTCTCGACCGGGATGACGCTGGGCGGTTACGCCGTTCCGCTCTGGATGCTTTGGGCCCGACTTCCCTTGCAGCTGGTTTTCATCGGCTGGGTTTATCAAGCGTGCCTAGCCACGAATCCAGCGTCCCGTGAAGCTAAAAGTTCCTAGAGCGTGTCGTGCACTTTCGGTCAGCAAACCTTGGAGTGCGTCTGGAGCGCAACGCTCTGTCGCGCGCCAGGGCGGCCGTTGGATAAATGCAGGACACGCTCTAATGAAGCAGACGGAAGTTCGCCGGGAGCAGCGCAATCCCAAGACTACCGGGAAGATCGGGATCGCTCGCCTTGCTCAAGGTTCCACCCGAGATCGGCTCTGCTTCCGCCTGCGCGACTTTCGCCGGCGGCGGCTCGATCGCGGGCTGGCCTTTGGCCTTCAGCTGCTCGTTTAACTTCGGCAGCTCGGTGGTGAGGAGATTCTCGAAATCCTTCTTCGCGTCGCCGAGCTCACGTCGCAGCGAATCAATTCGCGCCACTTGATAATCTGTGGGCTTGCCTTCGTAGCTCAGGATCGCTCCGTAGAGTTGGTCGGTATGCTCGCGCAGACGCTCTTCACCGGTGATGGCGCCGCCTTCGGTCGTGGCCACGATTTGTTTCCGCACGGCATCCGTTTTCGCGTCGAAATCCTTCACCGCCTGTTGCGCGGGATCGCCGGCCGGCAGGGTCTGCAGGGTTTTCGCCAGACCGGTGCGCAAGGCGATGATCTGGTCCATCAGAGCGCTTTCGTCACCGAAGAGCTCACGCACTTTCAGCGCCGCATCTAACTGTGCCTGGCGGTCCGCTTCGGTAAACTTAGATCTCTTATCCAGACCGACGGTCAGCTTGGTTTCATAAGGCTTATTATCCTTCGTCATGCGCACGGTGTAGGTGCCCGGAGGAACGCGCGGGCCTTGGGTGCCGGCGAAGGCGATCTGCGCCGCTGGCGGAACCCGCGGTGGCTTTTCGTGCATGCTCCAGGTGACGCGGTTCAAGCCCGGACGCTTACTCGCCGGAAGGGTATCAATGACCTTCCCGGACGGGTCCAGGATTTCGATCTTTAACTTGCCGAAAAGGTGCCGTGACTTCTGGTAGTAAGTGATCACCGCCGCATTCGGAGAGTTATCGCCGATGAAGACCGCGGCGCCGCTGGCCCAGCCGCCGCTCGATTCGATCCGCTGCTGCACGGGACCGTTCCCGACGAAGCTCGCTTCCTGGGTGAGGATCTCAGGAGTTAACGCTCGCAAGGGTGAGATGTCATCGATGATCCAGATCCCGCGTCCATGCGTCGCGAGGACGAGATCGCTGGTGCGTCCTTGGATCACAAGGTCGTCTACTGGCACATTCGGGAAGTGGCTTCCTTTATACTGCGCCCAGGTTTGCCCGGCGTCGATCGAGACATAGAGGCCAAACTCCGTGCCGAGGAAGAGCAGATTCGACTTCTGCAGATCCTCTTTGATCACGTGTGCAAAACCGCGAATCCCTTTCGGATCCGCGGCGCTCGCCAGCGGGGTCCAAGTCTGACCGAAATCCGTCGTGCGATAAACATAGGGCGCGAAGTCGCCAAATGTGTGGCGATCGAAGGCGGCATAAGCCGTGCCTGCGTCGAAGTTACTCGCCTGCACCCAGCTCACCCATGAGTTCTTTTCGAGGTTGGGGACATTGGCGACGACGTTGTTCCAGCTTTTCCCGCCGTCACGGGTGAGTTGCAGGTTGCCGTCATCCGTTCCCGCCCAGATGACGTTCTTGTCCTTCGATGACTCGCTGATTGTGTAGATGGTCGTATACATCTCGGCCGCGGAGTTGTCGATGGTGACGCCGCCGGATTGCTCCTGCTTTTGTTTCTCCGGATCGTTCGTGGTCAGGTCGGGCGAGATCCGATCCCAGGATTGCCCGTGATCGCGCGAGCGGAAGAGAAACTGCGCCCCGATGTAGATAGTCCCTTTCTCGTTAGGCGAGGGGACGAGCGGAGTGTTCCAGTTGAAGCGGAGCTTCTCCTTGTAGTTGGCCTTAGGTTGAATGGCGCGCGCTCCCAAGGTATGTCGATTGACCCGAGCAACCGTGCCGCCTTGGTATTCGGCGTAGACGTAATCCTGGTCGGCGGGATCGGCGAAGACATGGAAGCCGTCGCCACCGTAGATATTTTCCCACTGGGAGTTGGTAATCCCGCCGGGGTACTCCGATTGACCGATCCAGCAGCCGTTATCCTGCAGGCCGCCGTAGACACGGTAGGGATCAGCGTCATCTACACTCACGTGATAGAACTGTGAAATCGGAAGGTTATTGGCTTTCCACCACTTGTTGCCGCCGTCGTAGGCATACCAGAGACCCCCATCATCACCCGAGAGGATGGTTTGCGTATTCGTCGGATCGATCCAGACCGCGTGCACGTCGCCGTGGGCGCCGTTGAAACCGCCTACTGTGGCGAAGCTCTTTCCGCCATCCTGACTCAGGATCAGGGCACCATCCGTCTTGAAAAGTCGATCAGGATTCTTCGGGTCAACAACAAGATTGGCGAAATAGAAAGGTCGCCAGACCATCCAGTTACTCTTATCCCTTTCCGCCCAGGTCTGGCCGCCATCGTCCGAGACGTAGAGGGCGCTGTCAGTCGATTCGACGAAGCAGTAAATGCGCTTCGCGTTCGAAGGCGCAATCGCCAGCGCGAGCCGGCCATAAGGCTTCTTCGGAAAGCCTTTGCTGTTCTCCGGGGTGATTTCTTTCCAAGTCGTGCCGCCATCTGCGGAGCGAAAGAGCCCGCTCCCCGAGTCCGCGTCCGGGCCGTCGCCGCCAGAGCGAAAGGTCCAGCCCTTGCGTCGGAAATCCCAGAGCCCGGCGAAGATCACGTCGGGATTCGAAGGATCGAGCGCGATCGTGGATGCGCCAGTGGAGAGGTTGGGACCTTTCAGAATTTGCTGCCAGTTCTTGCCGCCATCGGTAGTCTTATAGAGTCCGCGATCGGGCGAATCGCTCCAGAGCGCGCCGGGAACAGCGGCGAAAACTGTGTCGCTATTCTTGGGACTCACCACGACTTGCGCAATGCGCTCGGAGTTAGGTAACCCCGACTTCGCCCAGGTCTCGCCGCCGTCGGTCGACTTATAGATACCGTCGCCAATCGAAGTGCTGTTGCGGGTCCACGGCTCGCCCGTGCCAGCCCAGATGTTCTTTGGGTTCTTCGGATCGATCGCGAGCGCGCCGATCGATTGCACCGGCTGCTCGTCGAAGACGGGCCGGAAGGTGGTGCCGCTATCTTCCGATTTCCAAATGCCGCCGCTGGCCGCGCCGATATAGATAGTGAGTTTACCATCCGGCTCGCGCAGGGCGGCGATGGCGTCGATTCGTCCGCTCATCGTGGCGGAGCCGATGTTGCGGGCGTTTAACCCGGAGATCGTCGCGGAGCTATAGGGAACGGAGTCCGCCAGAGCGACTCCGGCGAGGGCGACACTAAGGAGCGAGAGAGAAATAATGGAACGCATAATGGTAGGTAAGTTGAGTTACTTCGCGGCGGTCTTAGGGAACGCGAAAAGGGAATCGTCGACCGGGATATTCGCTTCGGCCTTTTCGAGGACGATCTTCTGCTTGTCGGTCGCACCCTTGCTGCCCGCTTCAATCGCAAACGGGAAATAAACTCCGTTCACTTTCTCGTAATCGCCGAGGTCGGTTTCGACCTCGACCTTGGCGCCCTGTTCGGTGCGCTGGGTGACCTCGCGAATCTCAAGGAAGTAGTCAGGGTCGAGATAGACATAAGTGATATCGCCGTTCTTGCGCGTGACTTTTAACTTATGCGCCGCGGTGCCTTCCACATCTTCGGTGCCGAGATAAGTCACCGTCTTCCCGTCGGCTTTCCAGTTGGCGAGTGGTCCGCCGATCTCGGCGTCTTCGACGAGTGACTTCGTTTCATCCCCGGACATCTTCTCCGGATCCTTGCGTCCCTGGAACGGCATCACTTTCCAGCCGCTCGAGTCATCGTAGGCTTGGACGACCGTCATCCCTTGCAAGGTGGCGTCGGTGCGCACTTTGCCCGGCCGCTTTTTGGTTTGCGTGTAGTTCAGCTCGATCTGGCCTTGGTTCACCAGCATCCGGCCCTGGAAGCGAATGCTCTGAATGGCGTTAAGCGCTTCCGCGCCCCCTTTGGCCTTGAGGTTTTTCGCGACCAGGTCATCGACGGTCGGAGTCGACGAGGGGGTTTGCGCGTGAAGGATGGGCGGGGCGAGCAGGAGAGAGGCGAGCGGGACAAGGAGAATGCGTAGGTTCATAAGTAGAGCGTGGCGACGATCAGATGCGACCACGGAGAAGCGTTACGCAAAGGTCGTGCCACCGCAAATGACCATTTGTAAAATGCGTGCCGAAAGTGGTTTAGCGGCCGGGGCGGATTTGGCCTAACGAATTAAGATTCCCGGAAACGGGATTCGGGGGGACCGAAATTGGGACAATTACGGCGCGGGAGAGAACCCGATTTTCGGCCGGGGCGGGTCTAAGGGTGGGGTGAGCAGCGGGAGAAGCTTCCGGTAGATGTCTTGCAGGGCGCTTCCGTGCACGATGAGGTCGCGGTCGATCTCGGCGAGGCGCTTTAAGATTGCGTCATTCGCGGTGATGGTTTCGCGCATTTCGACGAAAGCCCGAATCACGTAGACGGTCATGGCCACCGCCCGATCGCTGTTGAGAATGCTGGCTGCCATCAGCGCGCCGTGTTCGGTGAAAACGCGCGAGAGATACTTTCGATGTTGCCCTCGACCACGTTTTAATATCGCAAATTGCGATCTTAAAGCGGCGTGCTCGTCGGCGGTGAGAACGAAGGAAAAGTCCTCCGGAAAGCGCTTCGCACTCCGTTTCACCGCTTCGTTGAAGCGCCCGGTGGTGACGCCGTAGATCGCCGCCAGGTCGGAGTCGAGCATCACCCTCTGCTCGCGAATGGTCAGGATCGGAATGGCGGCAGGCGCGCTCGCATTAGCGGGGGGCTTCGACTTCATCGCGGTCGCAGGCTAACCCATGTAGTAACCGCCATTCACGTTCAAAACGTGCCCGGTAATATAGCTCGCCATCGGCGAGGCGAGGAAGAGCGCGGCGTCGACGATCTCGTGCGCGTCGCCGAGCCGGCCTAACGGAATCTGTTTCTTGAAATTCTCCGTCACTTCGTCGGGCATGCCTTTGCTCATGCCGACGTCGATGAAGCCGGGCGCGATCGCGTTCACCGTGATCTGCTGTCGGGCGAGCTCGCGCGCAGAAACCTTCGTCAGGGCGATGATCGCGGCTTTGCTCGAGGAGTAGTTCGCCTGCCCGAAGAGACCCATCTGTCCGCTGACCGAGGAGAGGTTGATCACGCGTCCACCGCTGCGCAGGACGGCCGCGGCTTTCTGCGTGACGTTGAAAGTCCCGGCGAGATTTACCCGGACGACGCTTTCGAAATCCTCGAGCGTCAACTTCTTGATCGTGCGATCGCGGATGATCCCGGAATTGTTCACGAGCACGTCGAGGCCGCCGAACTTTTCCGCGATCGTTTTCATCATCGCCTCGACCTGCTCGGGACTGGTCACGTCGCAATCGATCGTCAGGGGATTTTCCAGTCCGCTCGCGACCTCGTCGGCGTCCGCCTGATTCCGGCCTTCCGGATCGCTGATAAAGTTGACGACACACTGCGCGCCGCGTTCGCCGAAGGCCTGGATCATGGCCGCGCCGAGGCCGCGCGAGCTGCCGGTCACGAGCACCACTTTGCCGTTGAAATTGAGAGGATCGTTCATATGACAGGATTAACAGGATTGAGCAGGATTCAGAAGAGAGCCGCCTGAGCGGGAAACTCAATCCTGTTAATCTTGTTAATCCTGTCTATTTTTTCCGGCTCATGCCCGCACCCGTTCGAATCCTGACCGCCGTCCCGATCTGTGACGGACACGACAGCGCGATCAATACGATCAACCTCGAGTTCATCCGCCACGGCATCGAGGTGGTTTATCTCGGCTATCATCGCTCGGTCGAAGATATCGTCCGCACGGCGATCCAGGAGGATGTCGGCGCGGTCGGGATCTCCAGTTACAACGGCGGGCACGTCGAATTTTTCTCGGAAGTGGCGCGGGCCCTGAAACGCAAAGGCGCGGACGACATCAAACTATTCGGCGGCGGCGGCGGGACGATCACGGACGCGGACGCGGCCGTGATGAAGCGCCACGGCGTGCATAAGATTTTCTTCGCGGGCACGGGGTTGACCGAGATGGCGGATTTCGTGCGCGAGCATTACGGCAACACGCATCGCCGCCGCTCGAAAGCGACCGCTGACATGAAGCTCGCGCGCTTGTTGACGGAGATCGAAGATCGCTACGCGAAAACGAAAACCGCGAAAAAGCCGGCGGCGAAAAAGAAGGCGAAATCGTTCGGCAAAACCAAAGTGATCGGTTTCACCGGCCCCGGCGGCGCGGGCAAGACGACGTTGATCGACGAGCTCATTCTCCGTCTGCTGCAGCGCGACGCGCAGGCGCGAATCGCGATTCTCTCACACGATCCCAGCGTGGTCGGCGAAGGCGCATTGTTAGGCGACCGCGCCACGATGATTAATTCGCAGAACGACCGCGTCTTCATGCGGAGCATGGCGACGCGGGGCCAGGCCGGAGGTTTGTCGCCCGCGACCGGCGAATGTCTCGCGCTCCTCGCGCGCTCCGACTTCGACTACGTGATCCTGGAAACGGTCGGCACCGGCCAGGAAGCGATGCCTTTCCAGGATGCGCTCGTCCAGAAAACCGTGCTGGTCATGAACCCGGATTACGGCAGCCGGTTGCAGCTGCAAAAAATCGTCATGCTCGACCTCGCGGATCTCATCGTGGTGAACAAAAGCGACCAGGATCGCGCGCGCACCGCGGTCTCGGAAATCGAGCAGCGCCTCGGGCAAAACAAGCGCGAGCAGTTATTGCTCTCGACCGTGGCGAAGCGGCATCGCGATGAAGGGGTGGATCAATTGTGTGATTGGATCATGAGCGACGCTGACCCCGCGGTCATCCCGAGCGCAGCCGAGGGATCCCGTGGAGCGGCTGGGAAGCGTCGGAGCAAGAGCAAGAGCAAGAGCAAGAGCAAGAGCAAGAGCAAGAGCAACAGCAAGAGCAAGAGCAGGAGCAAGAGCAGGAGCAAGAGCAGCGGGAACTTTAAGGAAGCCCGGCGGGATCCCTCGACTCCGCTGCGCTCCGCTCGGGATGACGAAAGGTAAACATTTATGAGCAAACTCGGCCAGGTCGTAGAAGCAGTAGAGAATTACAATCAGCACGTGCTCGACGAGGTGAAGCGGGCGCGGAAAGACGAGAAATTCGGCGCGAAAATGGTGGCGCGTTGGGATGACGTGAAGGCGAAGACGCCGATCGGCACTGCGCCGACCGGTTTGAAATTACCCCGGCTCGCGTTGCCGGAAATCGACGAGGCCGGCGAGATTACGCGCTACTTGTTAGGCGAAGGTTTGCCGGGGGAGTTTCCGTTCACCAACGGCGCGTATCGCGAGATGTATCTCGAACCGTTGCGCGAACCGGAAGGCGGCAGCTACGGGAAGAAGAACGGCGCCAACGGGAAGAATGGTCACGCGAAGAACGGCGCGAACGGCCCCGCCGAGCGGACGGTTAAGCCGAAGGAAACCGAAGAACCGACCCGTCTTTTCTCGGGCTTCGGTTTGGCCGAGGACACGAACAAACGCTTTCATTATCTCACTGGCCACCAGCGCAGCGCGCGCTTGAGCACGGCCTTCGACGGGCCGACGCTTTACGGGATCGACAGCGACGCGGACGGCGTTTTCGGGAAGATCGGCGAAGGCGGTCTCGCGATCGACACCTACGAAGATATGGTCCGGCTTTACGACGGGTTCGACATGGGCTCGCCCGATTTTTCCGCGTCGATGACGATCAGCGGTCCGGCCCCGATCATCATGGCGATGTATATCGCGGCCGCAAAAAAACGCTTCGGCCCGAAGGTGGTGCCGAATCTGCGCGGGACGATTCAGGCCGATATTTTCAAAGAGGTTCAGGCGCAGAACGAAACGATTTTCCCGACCGAGGCGTCGCTCCGTTTCCTCTGCGACATGATCGAATACACGACCGAACACATGCCGCGCTGGTATCCGGTTTCGATTAGCGGTTATCACATCGGCGAGGCCGGTGCGACGCCGGTGCAGCAGGCGGCTTACACGGTTTCCAACGGGTTCGCCTATGCGGAAATGCTCGCCGCCCGCGGCATCCCGGTCGATCAATTCGCGCCGCGGCTTTCCTTCTTTCTCGATTGCGGACTCGACGTGGAATACATCGCGCTCGCGCGCGCTTCGCGCCGGATCTGGGCGATCGGGATGCGGGATGTTTTCGGCGCCGGCCACAAGGGACAAATGTTCAAGCTCCACACCCAGACGAGCGGCCGCTCGCTCGTCGCGGCGGAGTTCAAAAATAACCTCACGAGAACCGCGGCCGAGCTCATGCTCGCCTACATGAATGGCACAAACAGCTGCCACTCGAACAGCGCCGACGAACCGTTCACGACCCCGAGCGAAGAGTGGATTCGCCTCGCCGCGCACGGCCAGGCCATCCTCCTTGATGAGTCGGGCATTTTTAAACACACCATGAACATGCTGACCGGTTCGCCCGGGATGAAAGCGGTCGAGCGCGCGGTTGAAGCTGCGATGCTGGAGGAGTTTCGGCAGATCGAGGAACTCGGCGGCGTCCTCCCGGCGATCGAGCATCGCTATCAGCGCGCGCAGATTCAGACCGCGGCGCATCGCTACGAAGAGCAGATCTACAACGGCACCCGCCCGATCATCGCGCTGAACAAATACAACGATCGCAAAAACGAAATGCCGGAAGTGAAAATGGTCCGGACCCCAAAGGCGAAGAAGGAGTTGCAGGTCGATCGTCTGACGAAGTTCAAGAAGCGCAACGCCGGAAAAGCGGAGCGCGCGCTCGATAAACTGAGCGAGGTCGTGGAGAGCGGGAAGAACTACTTCCCGACCCTGATCGAGACGGTGGAGGTATGTTCGTTAGGCCAAATCACCGGACGACTGCAGGAAGTGGTCGGCCGTTTCCGTCCGATGGTGTAGCGACGGTCATCCCGAGCGGAGCCGAAGGCGCAGTCGAGGGATCCCGTGGAGTTTCCGTAAAGCTCCGCGGCGAATCTTCTAGGCAACCCGACGGGATCCCTCGACTCCGCTTCGCTTCGCTCGGGATGACAATGTTCTGAGGTCGTCCCGGAAACCGCGCGCCTAACGATTCGGTTGCCGTGGTTCGCGGTGCGCGAGCGCGAGCGGTTTCGCTTCCTTGAGGACGTGGCGCGCGATCACCAGACGCTGCACTTCACTGGTGCCTTCGCCGATCGTGCAGAGCTTCGCATCCCGCAGGTAGCGCTCCACCGGCAGGTCGCGGCTGTAGCCGTAGCCGCCGTGGATTTGCATCGAGCGATCGCAAATTTTCACCGCCGACTCGGATGCGAAGAGCTTCGCCATGGCCGATTCCTTGGTCGTGTTCTCACCTTTGTCCTGCAGGTAGGCGGCGTGCATCGTCATCACTTCCGAGGCCTCCAATTCCATTGCGGAATCGACCAGCATCCATTGGATCGCCTGGAAATTACCGATGGCGTGACCGAACTGCTTGCGCTCGTTCGCGTAGGAATTCGCGCGATCGAAAGCGGCTTCCGCGATCCCCACCGCGAGTGCAGCGATGCTGATGCGACCGCGATCGAGCACGGTCAGCGCCTGCTCGCGACCCCGTCCGCGTTCGCCGAGAATCTCGGCCTTCGAATTTTCGAAGCGTAGCTCCGAGGTCTCGCTCGCCCGCATGCCGTAGGTGTGAATTTTTCGCACCGGCGTGACTTGGTCCTTCATCATGATGAAGGCGCTGATCTCGTTTTTTCCCTTGTCGGTGCGCCCGGTCGTGGCGATGACGACCAGGAGATCGGCGACGCGCCCGCTGGTGATGAAATGTTTCATGCCGTTGATGCGCCAAAGCTCGCCCTCCGCTTCCGCTTTCGTCTCGATTCCGCCGGTGTCGCTGCCCGCGTTTGGCTCGGTCAATCCCCAGCCGCCGATCCATTCGCCGCTCGTTAGGCGCGGAAGGTATTTCTGCTTCTGCTCATCGGTCCCAAACATATTGATCTGGCCGACGGAGAGGGCGTTGTGCGCGGCGATATCCATCGCGAGTGAGGCGCAGGCTTTGCCGAGTTCCTTCACCGCGAGCGCGGCCGTGACATAGCTCAGACCGAGTCCGCCGTATTCCTTCGGCGCGACCATGCCCATCATCCCAAGCTCGCCGGCGCGGGTAAAAATTACGCGCGGGAGCTGCTCGTCGCGATCCCATTGGTCGGCGTGGGGCAGCACTTCGTCACGGGAAAAAGCGGCGACGGAATCGAGAAAGGCGCGTTCATCAGCGGTGAGCGGGTGTTCGAGAATCATGGCGGGAAGGTTATGCGGAGACGGCGATTGAGCGACCGAAAAAGCGCCGATTCCGCGGCTTGGGTAGCGCCCACGTTCCGTGGGCTGGTCGCGGTGTTTCACCGCGACGAACTTTGCGATTAGCGCGAGCGTCACCAGAAGGGCGGCCCTCCCGGAAAGTTCGCGACGGTGGAACACCGTCGCCAGCCCACGGAACGTGGGCGCTACCCGGACGATCAGCTCTTCAACGCCACTTCGAACGGCGCTTCGGTTTTCGCGCGGATGTCTTCGACCGTCGCGTCGGAGTGAATCTCGGTGAGCTCGAGCCCGCCGCCTTCTTTCACCTCGAAAACGCAGAGGTCGGTGATGATGAGATTGACCACGCCGAGGCCGGTGATCGGCAGCGTGCACTTCTGCAGAATCTTCGAGCTGCCGTCTTTCGCGCAATGTTCCATCACTGCGACAACGCGCTTCACGCCGGCGACCAAATCCATCGCGCCGCCCGGGCCTTTCACCATTTTGCCGGGGACCATCCAGTTCGCGATGTCACCCTGGTCGGTGACTTCGAGCGCGCCGAGAATCGCGAGATCGATGTGGCCGCCGCGGATCATCGCGAAGGAATCGGCGCTCGAGAAAAAGGCTGACCCCGGCATGGTCGTGATCGTTTGTTTGCCGGCGTTGATCAGGTCGGCGTCGACTTCGTCATCGGCCGGGAAGGGACCGATGCCTAACAATCCGTTCTCGGACTGCAGGGTCACGTTCATGCCTTCGGGAATGTAGTTGGCGACGAGGGTGGGAATTCCGATGCCGAGATTGACGTAGTACCCGTCGCGCAATTCCTGCGCGGCGCGTTGCGCCATTAGCTCACGAACCGGGGACGCCTTTTTCAGGACGCCGCCCTGCACGGTGCGGAACTCGATCCGTTTCTCGTAATTTGCTCCCTGAATGATCCGATCGACGAAAATTCCCGGCGTGTGGATTTGATCGGGATCGAGCTCGCCGGGCTCCACCAGCTCCTCCACTTCCGCCACGCAGACCTGGCCGCAGCTCGCGATCATCGGGTTAAAATTCCGCGACGTTTTGCGGTAGATCAGGTTGCCCGATTTGTCGCCTTTCCAAGCTTTCACGAGCGAGACGTCAGCGTGGATGCCAGGCTCCAGAACGTATTCTTTGCCGTCGAATTTTTTCGTTTCCTTGCCTTCGGTGAGCTTCGTCGCGAAACCGGTGCGCGTGTAAAAACCGGGGATGCCCGCGCCGCCCGCACGGAGTCGCTCGGCGAGCGTGCCCTGGGGGATAAGCTCGAGCTCCAGCTCGTTCGCGAGCACTTGGCGTTCGAACTCTTTGTTCTCGCCGACGTAGGACGCCATCACTTTTTTCACCTGTTTCGTGGTCAAAAGCACGCCCATCCCGAAGCCGTCCACGCCCGCATTGTTGCCCACGATGGTGAGACCTTTCGCGCCGCTGTCGCGGAGCGCGGCGATCAAATTTTCCGGGATGCCGCATAGGCCGAATCCGCCCGCGGCGATCGTCATGTCATCATGCAGGAGGCCTTCGAGGGCGGCGGTGGCGTTGGGAAATACTTTGCTCATGAGGAGGGAAATCTAACCACGGATCATGCGCATGAGCACGGACGAAAGAGAGACAGGATGAACAGGATATACAGGATGGAGGAAAGGAAACACCGATGAAGCCGCCTCTTCATCCTGATAATCCTGTAAATCCTGTCTAGAACACTGCCTTTCCCGCATGGCTTGCCGCGAGGCGATTCGTCGCCAGATTGCAGGCTCCTTATGTCTAAATCGCTCGCCCATCGCCTCGCCGAATACGCCTGTTCCTTAAATTTCGAAGATCTTTCGCCCGAAGTTGTGCACGAGGTGAAACGCCGGGTGATCGATTCCTTCGGCTGCGCACTCGGCGCCTGGGACGCCGAGCCATGCGTGATCGCGCGCACCGTCGCGAAGGATTTCTCGGCCACGAATGGCGCGACCATCATCGGCACCGATCACCAGGCGCCGCCGGATTGGGCGGCCTTCGCGACCGGCTGCTGCATTCGCTATTTCGATTATAACGACACCTACCTTTCCAAGGAACCCGCGCACCCGAGCGATAACATCGCGGCCTGTCTCGCGGTTGCGGAGAGCGTCGGCGCGAACGGTCGCGAGCTGATTACCGCGATCGCGCTCGCCTACGAAGTGCAATGCCGTTTCTGCGACGCCGCCAGCATCCGCGCGCGCGGCTGGGATCACCCGACCTACGGCGCGTTTTCGACGGCTCTGGCCGCAGCGCGCCTGATGAAGTTGGACGCCGAAAAGACGCGCCACGCCGTCAACATCGCGGGGGTGAACTGCGCCGCTTTCCGGCAGGCGCGGGTGGGGGAGTTGTCGCACTGGAAAGGCGTCGCTTTCGCCAACGCGGCGCGCTGCGGGGTTTACGCGGCGCTGCTCGCGCGCGCGGGCATGACCGGTCCCGCGCCGATTTTCGAAGGCCAGATGGGTTTCGAGAAGGAGCTCGGAGTGTCGTTAGGCGACGTCGGCGAAGTGTTCGTGAAACGGCCGAACGAGAAGAACGCGAACGAGGGGACCGCGGCGATGATCCTCAACACCAGCATCAAATATTGGCCGGCCGAATATCACAGCCAAAGCGCGATCGAAGCGGCGATGTTTCTGCGCAAAGAGATCGGCGATCCGGCGAAGATCCAGTCGGTCCGGATCGAGAGTCATGACGCCTCGGTGGATATCATCGGGAGCGAGCCGGAAAAATGGAAGCCGGAGACGCGCGAGACCGCCGATCACAGCTTGCCTTACATCACCGCGATCGCATTGATCGATGGCGAGGTGACCGAAAAACAATTTCAGCCCTCGCGTTTCACCGATCCCGCGATTTGGAAATTCCTCGAAGAAGTAACGGTGCAGCGCAACGACGAGCTCACCTCGCTCTACGCGAAGGCGGTTGCGAACATCGTCCACGTCACGACCAAAGACGGCAGCGTGCACACGAAGCGCGTCGACTATCCGCTCGGCAACGCCTTCAACCCGGTGACCGATGAACAGCTCGAAGGGAAATTTAACTCCCTCGTCGTCCCCGCGCTCGGCGAAGAAGGTGCGCAGAGGTTGCTCGAAGAAGGCTGGAACATCGACGAAGCCAAATCGCCGGCGAAACTGATGAAGCTGGCAAAGATGCCGACCTAGAGGACGTCTAAAAACTGGGTCATTCCGAGCGCAGCGGAGCGCAGTCGAGGAATCCCGCGGAGTGAGCTTTAAGGTAACGCCACGGGATCCCTCGACTCCGCCCCGCCTCCGCGGGGCTCCGCTCGGGATGACACGACTTTTTAGACGCCCTCTCAGCGCGCTGGTAGCGCCCACGTTCCGTGGGCTGGCGACGGTGTTCCACCGTCGTGAACTTTCGTTTGGCGGAGGTTTTCGAAGAAGCGCGGGCGTTCAGGAAAGTTCGTCGCGGCGGAACGCCGCGACCAGCCCACGGAACGTGGGCGCTACCCCGCGTGCGCGGCGCGATAAAAACGTTAGGATGTCGAATGGCGAAGGTAACCTCGAAGCTGCGACGTCTGCGGGAACTCATCGACCAAGGCATCGTCGCGATGCCGGGCGTCCCGAATGCCTCGATGGCGCGGCAGGTGGAGCGCGCGGGATTCGACGCGGTTTACATTAGCGGAGCGGGGCTCGCGAACTGCACCGCCGGGTTGCCCGATGTTGGCTTGCTCACCCTGAACGAAGTCACGACGCTGGCCGGCTTCGTCGCCAACGCGGTTAAAATCCCGGCGATCGTCGATGCCGATACCGGCTTCGGTGGCGCGGAGAATGTCGGGCGCACGATCTACGAGTTGGAGCGCGCCGGGCTCGCCGGTTGTCATCTCGAGGATCAGGAATTTCCGAAGCGTTGCGGTCATCTCGCGGGCAAACGCCTGGTGCCGACCGACGAGATGGAAGCGAAGATTCGTGCGGCGGTGGCGGCGAAACACGACCGCGATTTCCTCGTGATCGCGCGGACTGATTCCCGCGCGTTGGAGAACTTCGACGGCGCAGTGAAGCGCGCGAACGCTTACGTCGCCGCGGGCGCCGACGCGATTTTCCCCGAGGCGCTACAGACGAAAGAGGAGTTTCGCGATTTCGCCCGGGAGGTAAAAGCGCCGCTCCTCGCGAACATGACCGAGTTCGGCAAAAGCCCGTCGCTCAACGTGCAGGAGCTCGGCGAGCTGGGCTATCGCCTGGTCATTTTCCCGCAGAGCGCCTTCCGCGTCTCGATGAAAACAACCGAAGAATTTTTCCGCGCGCTCCAAAAAGCCGGCTCGCCGAACGATTGGCTCGACCGCATGCAAACGCGCCAGGAACTTTACCAGACGCTCGCTTACGATCCGGCCGCGGCGAGCTGGCCCGGCTACGACGCGCAGTGACGAAGCCCCGCGGCATGATGCCGACGAATCGGCTGGAAGCGTTCAGCGACGGCGTCCTCGCCATCATCATCACAATCATGGTGCTGGAGTTGCGCCCTCCCCATGGCGCCGATGCGCACGCGCTCCTGCCGCTCCTGCCAGAACTCTCCAGCTACGCGCTCAGCTTTATTTACCTCGGGATTTATTGGAACAACCACCACCACATGTTTCAGGTGACGGAGCGGATCAGCGGCGGCGCGCTTTGGGCGAATCTGCATCTCCTCTTCTGGCTCTCGCTCTTTCCCTTCGTCACCGGTTGGATCGGCGAAACGCAGCTGGCGGTCGCGCCGACGGTTTGCTACGGCGCCGTGCTCTTGATGGCGGCGATCGCCTATTGGATTTTGCAGACGGTGATCATCCGCGATCAAAGGCCGAACTCGCAGTTGGCGCGCGCCGTCGGCGCTGATGTGAAAGGTAAGCTCTCGCCCCTGCTTTACCTGCTGGCCGTCGCGGCTGCCTTTTTCCAGCCGGTTATTTCAGCCGCTCTCTACGTGGCGGTCGCGCTCATGTGGCTGGTGCCTGATCGGCGCATCGAACGCACCATGGCGCACGACTAAAGCTGCCGGTCGGTTTTCAGTGGGCGTCTAAAAACTCGCGTCATCCCGAGCGGAGCCCCCGCGGCTGCGGGGGCGGAGTCGAAGGATCCCGTGGCGAAACCTTAAAGCTCAACCCACGGGATCCGCTCGGAATAACCGAGTTTTTAGACGCCCTCTGACAGATTATACGCCAGCTTGTGCGTCGGCTGATACAGCTGCATGTCGTCCGCGCCGGGCACGATCAGCATGATGATGCGACCGTAGATTTGTTCCTCGAGCGGGCCGCGGAACTCCGCGCCTTTCCCCCGCAATTCCTCCACCGTCGCCTCGAGGTCATCGCACATGATCGCGATCGAGTGCTGCCGCGGGTGATCATAGGTCTTGCCTTCCCAGACGCTGTGGGTCGGGTGCACCCCCATCTCGCTCGGTCCCGATTGGAAGATCAACCAGTCGTTATCCCAATCTTCGGCGACATAATTCCAGCCAAGCACGTCCCGCAGAAACGCCCGCGTGGCCGAAGCGTCGTCGGAGTAGATCAAGGTGTGAATGGAGGTAATCATAAGGGTCGGAAGATAGATCAGAAAGACGCCGGCACAGAGCGCTTCAGCCGAAATCCCGCGCATCCCGTTGTTAGCTTGATTCGCCGCTTGCGCTCCTGCGCTTGATCGGCAAGCTGGAAACCTGCGACACGTTTCAATTTATGAGCACCGAAACCAACACTCCCGCTGACAAACCCGCCTACAGCCCCGGCCTCGCCGGCGTGATCGCGGGCGAAACCGAAATCTGCTGGGTCGATCCCAACGCCGGCCTGATGTATCGCGGCTACGACATTCACGAGATGGCGGAGAAGGCGAACTTCGAGGAAGTCGCCTACCTGCTCCTCTATGGTGAGCTGCCGACGATCGCGCAACTCGAGGAGTTTTCGCAGGCGCTCTCGGCCGAGCGTTCGCTGCCGAAAGAGGTGCTCGAAATGATGCGCCTCCTGCCGAAGAACACCCATCCGATGGACATGCTCCGCACCGGTTACTCGATGCTCGGGCCGTTCGACGCCGACCTGAACGATCATTCGCACGACGCGAACATCCGCAAGGCGATGCGGCTAATCGCGAAGACCACGACGTTGATCGCGGACGGTTTTCGGATTCAGCATGGGCAAAATCCGTTGCCGGAACGGACCGATCTCACGATCGCGGGAAACCTCTTCTACAAGCTCAGCGGCGAAGTTCCGCCGACTTGGAAAATCCGGATGATGGACACGATTTTCATCCTCTACGCCGACCACGAGTTTAACGCCTCCACCTTCGCCGCCCGCGTGACCGCGGCGACGCTCGCCGATATGTATGCGGCCGTGACCAGCGCCTGCGGCACACTCAAGGGCCCGCTCCACGGCGGCGCGAATGAAGAGGCGATGGCGATGCTCGAAGAGATCAAGACGGAGGACCGCGCGGAAGGTTGGATGATGGAGGCGCTCGCGAAGAAGGCCAAGATCATGGGCTTCGGTCATCGCGTTTATAAAACCGGCGACTCGCGCGTGCCGATCATGCGTGAAATCGGGCGCGACCTCGGGCAACGCGTGGGGAAGGATCAATGGATCCCGATCTGCGAGAAGCTCGAGGCGACGATGGAGCGCGAGAAGAAGCTCTGCGCGAACGTCGATCTCTACGCCGCGCCGGTTTTCGCGATGATGGAATTCGATCCGGCTTTGAACACGCCGATCTTTGCGGCGTCGCGCGTTGCCGGTTGGTGCGCGCACGTGGTCGAACAGCAGGATCACAACCGCCTGATTCGACCCCGCTCGCTTTACACGGGGCCGGCGGCCCGTCCTTACAAGGCTGCCGCTGCTTCCAATGGCGAGCGGTAGTCGCGGGCTGTTTGTGCAATCGGTGAGCAGGAAGAACGCAAACGATCGCGGGATCGCCAACCTCGACCTGCGGAAGCAGGTCCCTCCGGAGCGGCGAACCCCGGCTCGTCCAGTCTTCAGCCATGTCTAACGAGATCCCTTCACTCCAGGAAAAATACGCGCCGAAGAACGCCTGCTGGGGTTGCGGCCCGGCGAATACGGAAGGACTGCGCATTCGCAGCTTTCTGAAGGGTGAGGACGAAGTCGTCGCCGAGTGGAAACCGGAGCAGAAATACGAAGCGTTTCCGGGCGTGTTGAACGGCGGCATCATCGGCACCTTGCTCGATTGTCACTGCAACTGGACGGCCTCTTATTTCCTCATGAAGCAGGCGGGTGAAGATCACCCGCCCTGTACGGTCACGGCGGATTACGCCATCAAGTTGCTCCGGCCGACGCCGACCAGGGATTCGGTTTTCCTGTCGGCAAAAGTGGTCGAATCAAAACCGGATCGCGCCACGATCGAAGGCACCTTGACGGCGGGCGGGAAAGTCTGCGCGACCTGTCGCGGAACCTTCGTCGCAGTCACCGAAGGCCATCCGGCGTTCCATCGCTGGTAGCGCCGAACGAGAGACTCGTCGCCCGGGTAGCGCCCACGTTCCGTGGGCTGGCGACGGTGTTCCACCGTCGCGAACTTTTCGTTAGGCAACGGGATCGGGAGAAGGTTGGGTCGTTAGGGAAAGTTCGTCGCGGCGGAACGCCGCGACCAGGCCCGCGGAACGCGGGCGCTACCCGGAGTTTCCTTTCGAGATCCTGAGGAATTAGGTGCCTGAAATCCGTCGATGCGAGCGACGATAAGCCGCGCTTACGCTGCGAAGATGAAAGCAACAAGTTATCGAGTGGTTCCACTACCGACCGAAGTGGCCGTCGCTGCGCGCCAGGCCGCGGAAGCGGGCGCACCCGATCATGCACGCATCCGCGCTGACGCGCCGACCGGCTATCCCTGCCGGCATTGCCTGCGCTGGGCGGAAACCGGCGAAGAGCTGATTCTGTTTCCCTACGCGTCGATCCCGTCGGGTTATCCCTATGCGGAGACGGGCCCGATTTTTGTGCACGCGCAATCCTGTGCGCGCTATGAGGCGATCGACCGATATCCCGAGGATTTCCGCAAGGGGCGCGTCCTCCGCGCCTACAACGAAGGGCGCGAGATGATCGACGCGGCGGTGGTCGCAGAGCGCGACCCGGAAACCGTGATTGAAAACCTGCTCCAGAACCCGGAAACTTCCTTCCTGCAGGCGCGAAGTGCGGACCGCGGCTGTTTCACCTTTGCCCTGGTGCGCGTATGAAAACACTCGAACTTCTTCCGCCTAACGACACCATGTATCGGGCGCTGGTCGATCGCGACTCCACCTTCGAAGGGATATTTTTCGTCGGCGTGCGCACGACCGGCATCTTCTGCCGCCCGACGTGCAGTGCGAAAAAACCGGCACGCCAAAACGTCGAATTTTTTCCTACGCCTAACGAGGCGCTGCTCGGTGGTTACCGGCCGTGCTTGCGTTGCCGTCCGATGGACCCCGGACAGCGTGCATCGGAGCTGATCGAGCGGCTCCGGGCCGAGGTCGAGAAAGCGCCCGATGGCCGGCTGACCGATAAGGAGCTCGCTTCGTTCGCGATCGATCCCTCGACCGCGCGCCGCCAATTCAAGCGTCACTATGGGATGACCTTTCAGGCTTACCACCGCGCCCGGCGTCTCGGTCTCGCGCTGCGGGAGGTGCGCAAAGGGGAGCGCGTCGAGGAAGCGCGCAGCGCCAGCGGTTTCGAATCCGAGAGCGGTTTCCGCGAAGCGTTCACAAAGATTTTCGGCGACCCGCCGACCGCTGCGAAACGGCGTGATTGCCTCTTCGCAGAACGCCTCACGACACCGCTTGGCACCATGCTCGCGGTGGCGGACGACGAAGGTTTACGGCTGCTCGAGTTCGGCGATCGCCGCGCCTTGGAAAACGAGCTTGCCCTCCTGCGTCAGCGCCTCGAGCGCAGCATCGTGCCGGGAGAGCATTCGCACCTCACTGCGCTTCGCCGGCAACTGGCCGATTACTTCACCGGCGAGAACCTCGCGTTCAAGGTTCCGCTCGCGCCCGTCGGGTCCGACTTTCAATTGCGCGACTGGGAAGTGCTGCGCTCGATCCCGATCGGCGAAACGCGTTCCTACTCGTGGATGGCCGAGCAGATGGGCGATCCCGGTGCACGCCGCGCCGTCGGGCGCGCGAACGGCATGAACATGATGTCGATCATCATCCCGTGTCATCGCGTGATCCGCGCCGACGGCACGCTTTGCGGCTACGGCGGCGGTTTGTGGCGCAAAAAATGGCTGCTCGAGCACGAGCGGAAATTCACGCGCGCCCAGCAGGACTCGAACCTGCGACCGTCGGATTAGAAATCCGATGCTCTATCCAGCTGAGCTATGGGCGCTGAGGCACTTATGACTTTTCGTGAAATGCTGTTGACGGTATGTTGACATTTACAGACGCTTGCGCGACGATTGGCGACCATGAGACGCCCAACGCTAGCAGTTCTTCCATATCGGCACAGCGCAACACATCCCTATTATCTCGACCTGCGACCATTTGGGCAAGGTCGCAAGTTTTTCAAATTCAAAGCGGAAGCTGAGGCCGAGCGCCTACGCCAGATAACGTCGCTGGCGCGGCACGGTCGCGCGGCAGTCGGTTTGCCCCAGAGGGAATTATCCGACTTCATCACCGCGAAGCAAAAACTGGCCGAGCATGGGAAGTCGATCAACGATGCCGCGGACTTTTTCCTTGACCACCTGGAGCGCGTCCGCCGCTGCAAAACCACTGTCTCGGAACTTGCCGAAGAGGTATTGGCAGCAAAGCAGCATGATGGCCGCTCGGCGGTCTACCTGAAAGACCTGCGTTTTCGGTTAGCCATTTTCTGCCGCGACTTCGGCAATCAACCTGTCGGTGCCGTCTCCACGCGTGAATTGGCGAGTTGGCTCCGACAGGTCAACGGTTCGCCGAAAACGCGCGCCAATTTCCGCGCCAACATCAGCGTGCTCTTCGGCTATGCTGCTGATGAGCGGATGATTGACGTTAATCCGGTATTGCGGGTCAAGAAGCCGAAGCTGGTCGATAAATCGCCGGAGATTTTTTCGGTCGACGAACTTAGCGGGCTGTTGAATGCCGCTGAGCGGATCACGCCTGACGTTGTGCCGATGCTCGCCCTGGGCGCGTTTGCCGGGCTGCGCGAATCGGAAATCAAGCGATTGGATTGGGCGGAGATCGATCTGCGACGCGGCTTCGTTGAAGTCAAAGCGGAGAAGGCAAAAACGGCCAAGCGGCGCATTGTCAGACTTCAACCCAACCTGGCGCAATGGCTCGCGCCTTACAGCGAAATGAGTGGAACGGTCGTGCCGGTGAACGCTCGAAAGAAGCTGGAAACGGTGCGGAACGCTGCCGAGATCAAGCACTGGCCAAAGAATGGATTAAGGCATTCGTTCGCATCCTACCGTTATGCGGCAACGAATGACGCTGCCTTGGTTGCGGCGGAACTAGGCCACAGCACTTCCCAGATGCTTTACTCGACCTATCGCGAGCTGGTCTTGCCGGAAGAAGCGGAACGGTATTGGAAAATCCAACCAGCTCAGGAAGGAAATGTGATTCCGCTTCGTAACGCTTTGCAGCAATAGCGAGATGACTGCTAACCCGCGCCCGCTTTGTGAATGTGAGTTTGATCGTGTTACTGGCGCCTGGAAGATTGGTTACTTCAACTGTCCCAGTGAAGAGGCGGAGAAGAGTGCAATCAGAAATAGGATTGAGCAGATTACCACACAGGTTGCCGGCACGAGCGGCCTGACAAATCGCGAGCGAACGGAGCTGAGTCGGGAGCGCGATTTTTTGAACCGGCATTTTCTGCCGCCTGACCGATCGGTTGAAACCCCGAAGGCAGCGCGGAAAGAGAAAGCCGCTCAGAAGAAGCTGCTCTGGCTTACTCGTAAAGAGGATGAAAAAAGTCGGTTGCGTCGCGGATAGACAGATATATTCTCTCTGCGGTTCTTTGGTAGTTTTTGAAAACGGGTTACGTGGGCAGGAGCTGATGCCTCTGCAAGCGCGCGAGTTGCGCGCTACTAGTCAAGCATTGAGTCAAAATCCGGGAAATCACGAAGTAGGCGGAACCTTCTCCGACCGCCAGCCATGTAAGGGAGCATAGGAAACCTATGTCAACATGGCTAATGATCATCCGTTCGTCGAAGCGGGAAAATCGACAATCCTAACCAAGCAGGAAGCAGCGAGCCTCATTCGCTGCACGCCTCGCTATCTCGAACGCCAGATCCGAGCCGGTCGCCTCCGGGCACTCAAGCCAACTGGCAAGCTGGTGCGGATTCTCCGCAGCGACCTTGATGCATTCCTCGAATCCGGCGCATCGATCGGAGGTGATGCATGAGCACGGCCTCAAAAAGAAAGCGCGGTCCGGCTAAGACCGCGCTCCACAGTTTCAAACTACTCTTAGAGTACCGCGCGCTGGGCTTACTGCAACGTCCTTTCGGCTACTTGTTCTGGCTCATCGAGCAACGCAAGGCGCGGTTGCTGGACCGGATTGAGAATGAAAGGAGCGAGCGATGAGCGCGCCTACTGTGTCGATGGTGACCAGCGCGACGGCGACTGCAACGCGGGACGTGGGATCGGAGTCGATTATAGAGGCTATTCGGACCGGGGGGAAGCAACGCCTGCGCATTCAGGAGATCCGCCATAAATTCCGACGGGTATTGCAAGACGGCGGCGACTCCAAGGCGGCGAAAAAGGCTGTCGATCCTGAGAAAAAAAAGCTGCCGGCGGTGACGTGGAGTGGGCGTTTCTTGCGCCGCGCCAACGAGGCGCTGGTTATTCACAGTGGTCTGCTCTGCGCCGACCTGGATGGGCTGGGCGATAACCTGCCGGCATTGCGGGAGAAGATTGCAGTATCGCCTTACCTATGGGCGATGTTTCTTTCCCCAACTGCGGATGGCCTGAAGGCAATTTTTCGCGTCCGTGCGGATGCCAAGCTACACCGCGCAAGTTTTCGCGCGGTCGAGAAACATGTCCTCGAATTGACCGGCGTGATGATAGACGGCTCGCGCAAAGACTTGGCTGGTCTTTGCTTCGTCAGTTACGATCCCGACGCCTACTACAACCCGGACGCTATCGAGCTGCCGCCACTGCTTGAGAAGGAGAAACGGACGCTACCCTTCAATCAGAGCGTCCTTGGGTTGAACGCGCGACGAGAACTTGCCGACGGGTTACTCGGCGATGTGGCTTGGACTACCGGGACGCATGGCTACTGCGCGTGCCCGGGACATCACCTACATACAACGGGCGACGGCGAACACGACTGCAAGATTCACCTGGACGGGGCGCCAACCCTTCATTGCTTCCATAACTCCTGCGCCGGGATACGCGATAACGTGAACCACGAATTGCGTAGCCGCATCGGAAAGGCAGAGAGTGGATTGGAACAGACGGATCCAGCACGGATTGAGAGTAAGAATCCCATTGTTGAGCAACCCTTGGCACCCGCGCCATACAAGCCGCCTCCGCTCGACCTCCTACCTTGGGAAGTGCGAGAATACATTCGCGCAGCCGCCGTCAGCCTGAACGTCGATGTGAGTTATATCCTGCTGCCGCTGTTAAGCGCCCTTGGAAGCGCCATCGGTAGTTCACGTTCGGTCCGGCTCAAGGCTGGCTTCATTCAACCGCCGATCATCTGGAGCGGCATCATCGGGCGCAGTGGCAGCCGCAAGTCTCCGGCGCTGGACGCCGGTTGCTTTGCGGTCACAGAACACGAGCGCGAGTTGATGCGGCGACACCAGGCTGCTTGCGCTGAATACGACGAACATCTTGCGGCTTGGGAAGGGGAGCAAAAAAAAGACTGGGGCGCAAAGCCGGAACCGCCGCCGTCGCTTACCTGCCTGATGGACGATCTAACCCTGGCGGCGCTCGCAGACGCGATGGAAACGAACCCTCGGGGAGTGCTCGTGAAGAAAGATGAATTGTCGAACTGGTTCGCGGGGATGGATCAATTTCACGACGGCAAGGGCGCAGATGTCAGCCGTTGGCTCTCGCTGCATACCGGCGCTTTTTTCGGCCTGGATCGTAAGACAGACCGGCGTCGCTCTCGCTTGTTTGATCCTCGGGTCTGCATCACCGGCGGGATACAACCTGCCGTCCTCTCGCGTGTGCTTACACAGGATTTTTTCGAGCGGGGGCTGCCCGCGCGGTTTCTGTTCGCAGCGCCACCGGCGCGCCCCGACAAATGGAGCGAAAGCAGTATCGCCCCTCAGATACGCACTGCGTTGGCACAGGTGATGGAGAAGCTCTACTTGATGTGTCCGGAGCAGGCACAGGACGGAACATCTCCGAAGCTGCTGCCCTTAAATTCTGATGCGAAGGCTGCGTTCGTTTCCTATTACAACGAATGCGGCATTGCCGCTGCGGATGCGGACGAACGCGAAGAAGCGGCCTGGAGCAAACTGAGCGGGTATGCGGCGCGCCTGGCACTCGTCGGTCAATGCGCTCGCGATCCAGACGCTGATGTTGTGACCGGCGAAGTGATGGTCGCGGCGTGCGATCTTGCACGGTGGTTTGGCGCTGAAGCGGTGCGAATTTACGCCACGATGAGCGAGACCACTGAGCAATCGTTCGCACGGCGGGTCGTTGAGTTTATTGAGCGTCGCGGCGGTGCTGTGACGGTGCGGGATGTGGTGACTTATCACCGGCCCCTGAAGAACCAAACCGAGCGGGCGACACAGGAATTGAACGCCCTTGAAAGGGCCGGTCATGGCATATGGAAGCCGGCGCCATCCACAAAAAGAGGGGGCAAACCGACACGCCGTTTTTGGCTGCATTCACACGAGGTGGGCGCGTCTGCGTCTGCAATACCTCCGGTTTTCCCTCGTGAGCGGGGAGGTTATGCAGACGCAGACGGGGCGGAAGAGCGTAAAACGCAGCCTGTCCCGGAACTGGAGGAGGCATTTTTTTGAAGCACGCTACCGACGCACTCGTGACGGTGGCTCAAATCGGCGGTCGCCTGGAACCTGTCGGGGATCAACTGCGTGCATTGCTCCCACGCGGTTGCCCGGATGATCTGCGAAATGGCCTCCGGCAGCACAAGTCGCAACTGCTCGCGCTACTTCGGCACAAGTTCCTGATCATTGATTCAGTGGTGCTCGACGAGACCCTGTTCTTCGTCGCCGATGACCAGGCGAAAGCGGCGCTGGCGAAAGCTGGCGCGGGGCCGGGCTGCATCTACACTCGTGACGAACTGCGTTTGCTCGTTGAGAAGAACCGCGGTGAGCCGATTACCGCTGCCGACCTCCTGAGCATCCATGCCGCTAAGCGGGTGTTCAACGGGCGGATCGCGAGTCTCCTGCTATGAAATCACCCGGACGCCCGACCAAGTTCAACGAACAAACCGTCGCCCGCCTCTGTGCCGCACTCGCTGAAGAAATGTCGATCAAGAGCGCGTGTATTGTGGCGCAGATTGGCGTAACGACCCTTGCCGAATGGCGCGAGGAACATCCCGGCTTGGAAGAGCGCCTGAGCGAGTCTCGCGAGTTGGCCCGCCAGAAAGCTCTTCGGGCCATTCAAGCAGCCGGAGAGCGGGACTGGCGCGCGTGGGCGGAGTGGCTAAAGCTCGCCTTCTCCGCCGACTACAGGGGGAGCACAAAAATTGACGTGACAGCCAATGCGCAGGTTTCAGCCGTCGTTATGACGGAAGAGCGACGCATGGAACTGATCGAGAGGATAAAGAGGATCAGAGAAAGCGAGCAAAAGAGCATTACCTAGTTGGCGCTCTCGTCGCGATGCGCGCTCCCTCGGGCGGTGGCTGAATGGCCGCCACCGAATGCGGTAGCTTTTCCGCCTTCCATTTGAAGCGGGACGTCGTTTAGACTAAACACTCGTGGAAGGATCGAGATGTTTGGCGAATGTCAGTGGACGCACGTTTCGACGACGTGCAGGAGATTGCGTTTAGCATGTTTTGCTCGACATCTGTCGCAATAACGTAGTGCAAACGGGGTTTTGCAGTTCCTGCGTTGCTACGACGGCTGACGACTCAGCGGGAAGCAGTATCACGGTCAACGGCATCGGGAACATTCTGTACGGCAGCGGTGATCTCTGTAAGACGTGTGGTTCAGTGGTCAAGACTCAGTGGGTCTGCTTTCTCTTCATCCCGATTCTTCCGCTCGGAACATTCCGCATTAAAGATGTCGGAGCGGAGCGCTATATAAGTCGCAGGGTTCGCAACGAGCGCGAATGGAAGGCAATAGCCAAACGCCTAGCTAAAGCTGGCTGGGACCTGGGGCTGCACGGCTCGCGTCGATTCCAATGGCGAAAAGACCGTCGTTGCGGACGCGATTACCGGAAAAGGGGAGCGTTTCATTGAATGCGCTAAAGATCTGTCCAGCTCACTCCGATTTGTCACATCGGACGCGCGGATTTGAGACTCCAGTTCGACGAAAACGGCTAGCTTATTATCGCCGCGCACACGATTTGCGGCATTTCCGTTGAACCCCACGCGACTCCGTTGACAGGATGTTGACGTTATGACCGCCTTTTCTGGTCGTTTGTGGTCGCCGGTGTTCGCACCCCCGCGAGGGAGCATGTTTCGTTAGCCTGCCTAACTATAGATTAGAAATCCGATGCTCTATCCAGCTGAGCTATGGGCGCTGGCGACCGACCGGCGATTGCGCGGAGTCGGTCTGGCAGAGTCTTGATGAAGGAAGGAGCACCTTCAACCGAATAAAGCGTCGGAGGGCGCGGTGCCGGCGCGCATGGCGGTCATCCACAAGTCGAGTTCTCCCGAGCGAAACCGCCTTCGCCCCGCGAGGGCGGAGGTGCAGCTACTCGCGGATGCCCTGTTTCAATTCCCAGACGCGCAACGCCGCCAGGAGAAGACTCTTGGTGCGTGTGAGTGTGCCCACCGCCGGACGCGGAGCGTCTTCGCCGGTCGCCTTTGCCTTGTTTCGCGTGGTTCGTTTCGATTTCGGGGCCGCCTTTTTCTTTGGCAGGCGCTGTAGATTTGCCTCGTTCACTTTGAGTTCACCTCCTGTTGTTATAGGTCCCATAATTTCTATGACTGCTATTAGCAGCTTCCTTGCCACATACGCCGTTCGCTCGTTTTCAGACGCGTTTCGCGACCCGAAAAGCGCTTGTGCCCCCGCCCTTCTTCGGCGAATTCATCCCCGTCATGGCTGATCGGAAACTGGGTTGTCTCAGCATTTTTCTCTTCGTCGCGCTCTGCCTGAGCGTGCTCCTGAACGTCTTTCTCGCCGTCGCGGCCGTGCGTAAATTTCAGAGTGCTGGCGGGGAGATGGAATACCGGCCGCGCTTCAACGAGATGGTCCTCGAGCGCGGCGCGCGTGATGGAGGCAAGATCGCCGTGATCACGCTCCGCGGGCTCATCAGCACCGGGGTGGGCGGGAATGTCGGCGACTCGATGGTGGACGATCTGCGCTGGCAGCTCGAGCAGGCGCGAAACGACGACGACGTGCGCGCGGTCGTGCTCGAGGTCGACTCGCCCGGCGGCGAGGTGACAGCTTCCGATATGATTTATCATGCGGTGGTGCAGACGCGGGCGCGCAAACCGGTTGTGGTTTACATGGAATCGCTCGCGGCCTCGGGCGGTTATTACGTCTCCTGCGGCGGTAAGTATTTGATGGCGAACGAGACCAGCATCACCGGCAGCATTGGCGTCATCATCCAGACGCTGAATTACGAGCAGCTATTCAACAAAATCGGGCTCGCCTCGGTCGTTTTTAAGAGCGGGAAATTCAAGGACATGCTCAACGGCGCGCGACCGATCACGCCGGAGGAGCAGGCTTACATCCAGAGTTTCGTGATGAAAACCTACGAGCAATTTCTCGGGGTCGTGGCGCGCGAGCGAAACCTGCCCGCCGACGTCCTGCGGAACGGCATCGCCGACGGGCGCATCCTTTCCGGCCGCGACGCGCTCGACAATAAGCTCATCGACGGCCTCGGCCAGATCGAGGACGCCTATGCGAAGGCGAGGGAGCTCGGCAACGCGCGCCAGGCGAAGGTGGTGAAATACGGCCCGCCCTTCAGTCTTGGGCGCGTGTTTCGCATGCTCACGAAAGCCGGCGACAACAAAATCGAGCTGCAACTTCCCGGCCAGCTCAGCCCGCAATTGCAGAGCGGGCGCGCCTATTTCCTGCCGAGTTTCTACGCTCCGTAGCGGCGCGTCGGCCTGATGTTCGACAGCCTGATCAACACGCTGCTCGTCGTCGCGGCGCTCTACGTTTACCTCTCGCTCGTACGCCAAGTCGCGGCGCGGCCAGCGAATGGCGCGCCGGAGTTAGACGAGAAACAATTCGGCTGGCCCGAAGTAGTGGCCGCCGCGCTCCTCGTGGGCTGGTTCGGGCTGAATGTGGTGGCTTCCCTGCATGCGGTGCAGCCGGCCACGTTTCGCATCAACGATCTCTTCGTGACGGCTGCGTTTTCGCTCGCGGTGTTACTCGTTCTGAGCTCGCTCCTCCAGCTCCGCGGCTTCAGCGTGCTCTCGCTCGGCGGATTTTCCCGGCTGAGTTTCGGCCGCATTGTGAGCACGGCAGCGGTCCTGCTCTTCGCGGCTTATCCGCTGCTCTTCGTGGCCGATGTTATCTCGCGCTGGTTCATTCACAGCGGGTCGAGCCGGCAGCAGATCATCGAGATGTTTACCGGCTCGGAGACGATCCAGCAGCGCATTCTCATCATCGTGCTCGCGATCGCGATCGCGCCGATGACGGAGGAATTCATCTTCCGCTTCTTCCTTTACGGCGTGCTCAAGCGCTACTTCGGCCGCGGCCCTGGGCTCGTCCTGAACGCCCTGCTTTTCGCGGCGGTCCATGTGCACCTGCCGAGCTTCGCGCCGCTCTTTCTTCTCGGCAGCTGCCTCACGCTCGCCTACGAATGGAGCGGCTCCATCCTCGTGCCGATGACGATGCATGCGCTCTTTAATTTCCTCACCCTCTCCGCGCTCGCCTTCCCCAATCTCCTGCCGCAATGAAGCTGCGCGAGCTCGGCGAAGATCGGCTCGTGACCGCTCTGGTCGCGGACCTGCGGACGACTCCCGGTGTGATCGCCGGCCCGGGCGATGACTGTGCGGTGGTGGCCGCACCGGGCCAGGATGAGGTGTTGCTCTTGAAGACCGATTGCGTGGTCGAGGGCGTGCATTTTTTGCCTAACGAAAAGGCGGCCGCGGTGGGCTGGAAAGCCATGGCGCGAACGCTCAGCGACTTCGCGGCGATGGCGGGTCTGCCGCGTTATGCGCTGATCACGCTGGTCGTGCCGCGCGAGCGCGAGGCGCGTTGGACGACCGATCTCTATCGCGGGCTGCGGCAGGTCGCGGATCGTTTCGAGGTCGCGATCGTCGGAGGTGAAACCAGCCGCACCGACGGTCCGGCCATGATCTCGATCAGCGCGACCGGCACGGTGAAAAAGGATCGCTGGGTCTCGCGCGCTGGCGGCGAAGTGGGCGACGCGCTTTTCGTTACCGGGAAACTCGGCGGCTCGATCCGGCGGAAGCACCTCCATTTCACTCCTCGCATCGAGGAAGCGCGCTGGCTCGCTGCGCATTTTCAGGTGCACGCGATGATGGATTTGAGCGACGGCCTCGGCGCTGATCTTCCGCGACTAGCAGAGGCGAGCGGCGTCGGGTTTGAGATCGATGCGCGCGCGCTGCCCCGCAATCGAGGTTGCTCGATCGAACAGGCGATCAATGACGGCGAGGATTATGAGCTCCTCTTCGCACTCGCGCCTAACGACGCCGCGAAACTCGTCGTCGCCTGGCGCAAAAAATTCCCGCAACTTCCGCTCACCCGCATCGGGCATCTCACTCGTCGCTCGTCACCCGTCACTCGTGACTCTTTCCATGGCTACGTGCACTTCACATAGCGTGGAGGAGACGATGGCCTGCGCGGCGCGCCTCGCGGAGACGCTCCGGCCTAACGATGTCGTCGCGCTCTGCGGCGAGCTCGGCGCGGGCAAGACGCATTTCGTGAAAGGCCTGGTCGCGGCGGGCGGAAGCGCGGAGGCGGTGACGAGCCCGACTTTCACGCTCGTGCATGAGTATCGCGCCGGGCGTGTGCCGGTTTTTCATTTCGATTTTTACCGGATCGCGCGCGCGGAGGAACTGGAGCAGATCGGCTTTGAAGATTTCATGGATGACAACGGCATCAGCGTGATCGAATGGGCCGATCGCTTTCCGGGCTTGCTCCCGACGCGAACGCGCTGGATCAGGATCACAGCCGGCGCGGACGACTCGCGCGTGATCGAGGAACGCGCGTGAGCATTCTCGCGCTCGAGCTTTCCTCGGCGGTCGGCAGCATCGCCTGGCGCGAGAACGGTGACACCGTCGTTAGGCAATTTCCCGCGGATCGTCAGCACTCCGGGCTTTTCTTTCAGAACCTCGCGGAGCTGCGGGAGCTCGGCGGGTTACCGGAAAAGATCGTGGTCGGTCTCGGTCCTGGCTCCTACGCGGGCACGCGGATCGCGATCGCGACGGCGCTCGGTTTGCGCGCCGCGAATGCTGCGCAGCTCGTGGGACTGCCGTCGATCTGCGCGATCGATATGCCGGCCTACGGGATCGTCGGCGATGCGCGGCGGCGCAGCTATTTTTTCGCGGAAGTGCGCGGGGGGAGTTGCGTGGAAGGGCCGACCCTGATGAGCGAAGATGAGCTTCGCATGAAGTTGAACGAACGCCCTGAACTCCCCATGGTCGCGGCCGCGCCGCTTCCGGTGTTCCCATCGCTGCCGGTCGCGTATCCGTCCGCGGCGCTGCTCGCGGTACTCGGTGAGGACGCGGTTATGACGGAGGAAAACCTCGAGCCACTCTACCTGCGCCCGCCCTACATCACGACGCCGAAAGCGACGCCATGGACTCGTTAGGCCAGGAACGCTGCTGGGCGGAGATCGATCTCGCGGCGTTGCGCGCGAACGCGCGGCTCGCGCGCGAACGCTCCGGCGCGGAGTTGCTCGCGGTGGTAAAGGCGAACGCCTACGGCCACGGGATGGTCGAGGTCGCGCAGGCTTTGCGTGAGGAAGCGCAACTCTTTGGCGTGGCGAATTTGCACGAAGCGCACACGCTTCGCTTGAGTGGCGTGGCGCAGCCGATCTTGATTCTGGGTCCGGCTTTGCCGGAAGAGCGCGCGGCGATTCGCACGGAAGGTTTTGTCCCGGCGGTCTCCACTTTTGCGGAAGCGCGGGAGTTTGCGGGCGGTGCGGCGGGGATCAATTTCACGATCGACACCGGGATGGGCCGAATGGGTTGCTGGCATGCAGAAGCGCTCGCGGAGCTGGAGAAAATCGCCGCGTTTCCGGATCTAAAACTGCACAGCATTTCGACCCACCTGCCGGCGGCGGATGAGGACGCTACCTTTACCGAAGAAGAGCTCGCGGCGTTCGCAGAACTCGTTAGGCAAATGCGCGCGCGCGTGCCGGGCCCTTACAAAGTGCACGTGCTCCTCAGCGCCGGCATACTCGGCTTCGCGCGGCATCGCTACGACATCGTGCGGGCCGGCTTGCTGCTTTACGGGAGCGCGCCGTTGCCTAACGAACAAGCCAGGCTCCAACCGGTGCTGACGCTAAAATCGCGGGTCGCGCTCCTGCGCGATCTCCCGGCCGGCCGGAGCGTAAGTTACGGCCGCACCTTCACGACCTCGCAGCCGCTGCGGGTGGCGACGATCGGCGCCGGTTACGCCGACGGCTATCCGCGCGCGCTTTCGAATCGCGACGCGACGGTTTTGATCGGCGGCCGGCGTTGTCCGGTCCTGGGCCGGGTCACGATGGACCTGACGATGGTCGACGTCTCGCAGGTGCCTCAAGTATCGTTAGGCGACGAGGTCGTGCTGATCGGGCGACAGGGCGAGGAGGAAATTCTTGCCGCGGAAGTCGCGGAGCGCGCGGGCACGATTGCGTGGGAGATTTTTACCGGCATTGGCAGCCGGGTGCGGCGTGTGTATTTGTGAAACGGCGATGTTTCAGATCATCTTCAACGAGCTGAGCGCCGCGGAAATGGCTGCGCTGCCGAAGCTGCTACAGCTTGAACTTCTCTCGGAATTTCAGATTTTGCCCGAGGACCTGGACCACCTCGACACGGGCCGCTTCGGCGTGATCGAGCGCGAAGGGAAGAAGTTGCATCGCTACCGCGCGAAAGATTACCGGATCTACTTCGAGCGCAGCCCGGAAGGCGTCACTGTCCATCGCGTGCTCCACAAAAACACGCTCCGAGACTTTCTTTACCGCAGCAAACTGCCGATGGCGGAGGACGATCAGCTCGGCAAGACGCGCGAGTTTTGGAAATTGATCGAGCAAGGCGAAAAGACGCGCAAGAACTGAGAGGATGTCGAAAAACTGAGTCATCCCGAGCGGAGCGGAGCGGAGTCGAGGGATCCCGTTGATCATCCTGGAAGCTTGGCTGCACGGATGTCGCCGCGACGCCCCCACAAACTCCACGGGATCCCTCGACTTCGCCTCCGCTCGGGATGACCGACTTTTTAGACGCCCTCTGAGCGAGATGAATTGCCGGTTTGATCACATCGATCTGCGCGTCCCGTCGCTCGCGGAAGCGCTGCCCTTTTACGAAAAATTCCTGCCGGCTCTCGGGTTTACCAGAATCAGCGGGGAGGGCGACTGGAGGACTTTTTCGCTGGCTGAGCCTGATCCGACCGAGTTCATCTGGATCGTCGAAGCGCCGGCGCATCGACCAACGGAGAACCGCATCGCGCTCCGGGTCGAGAGTCGTGAGGAAGTAAACGGGTTCGCGAAAATCGTCGCCAACGCCGGGGGTCGCGTGCTCGAAGGGCCGGATTTGTGCGTCGATTACAGCCCGGACTATTACGCCTTTTTCTTCGAGGACCCGTGCGGCAACCGCTGGGAAATCTGTTGCCGGGGAGCGACGGAGTAGATCTTACCGTCTGCGGCGTTTCGCACGGCCTCGGATGGCGGCGGAGACGAATCCTTAGTGATGAAAGACACGAGCGTCACCAAAGTCACTTCGGAGTTTTCGCCGCTAGGACCGGAAGGAGAGAAGTATCTCGCTGCCGGCGTGCACATCGCCATGCGGCTCTGGGAAAACGAAAAGCCTAACGATAAGAAGCCAACCTCGAAGCACGACTACGAAGTGGTCGGCTACGTGATCAAGGGCAAGGCCGAACTCCACCTCGAAGGTCAGACGCTCATCCTGAATGCGGGCGACTCGTACGCGGTGCCGAAAGGCGCCGAGCACACCTACAAGATTCTCGAGAACTTCACCGCGGTGGAGGCAACGTGCCCACCCGCGCTCGCGCACCAAGGGAAGTAGTTAGCAGGGGGGCGGCCTGCGCTACCTGGCATTCCGGCGGAGGTAGGCGTAATGGTACGCTAGCTCACGCCGCCGCCTGTTTCCGCCGCCAGCGCCGCCTGCGAACAGCGGCATGGAGAGGTATCAGGATGAACACGGAAAAGTAAACCCAGCCGCTCCATCCGAGCTGGCGAAGGGGCAGGGTGAGAGCCAGGACCAAGGAAAGGGCCCCGACCAACGCCGGGACGCTCCACCCGGTGAGTGCGCCGAGCGTCACGAATCGTTCTCGTTCGTTCAATCGCAGCGCTTCGCGCAACTGCCAGCCGCGCAGGTTCAGCAGCATGATTTCGATCGCGATCGCGCTATACCCAATCGCGTAGCTGGAAAATACCGCTCGTGCTTGCCCCTCTGTGAACGGCCCGAAATTCTGGCCAAGCCGGCCGGCGCTCAGCACATCCCACATGGAATTGAAGATGGCCTTCAATGGATAGATGTAGATCAGGATCGTGACGAGCATGGCCCAACTGATCAAGCTGGAGATGCCGTCCTCCAGGCCGTAACGCCGGCTCCAGCTCCAATGCCCACGCCAGAAAATTCCGATGACGGCGATGCTGCAAACGAAGGTAGGACATTCCGGAAAGCGTTCAGGAGCGAGGTGATATCATCAGGAATTTCCTGGGCTGCGATGACGAGCATGGTGATGGCGAAGGCGAAGGAGGCGTCGATGAAAGTCTCCAGACGCGTCATTTCGATGCCGCGCAAACGGAACCCGCCGTGGCGCGGAAGCGCGTCGAGGTCGGCGGGGAGCGCGGAGGCGATTTCCTGGTGGCTTTCTTTCACGCGTCACGTCATGCCACACGCCTGCTGGGGTGGCAATCATGTCCCGCGGAGGGAACTAAGGAGCGGCGCTTCGCAAGCGCCCTGCGGCGGTTACGGGGAATCGGACTAGTAAACTGGGCAACCGGAGCGGTCGCCCTACAATCGCAGCTGGAAAGCTGCGGTTACTTCATCAACAGCACCGACCGGCTGCGCTTGATTTCGCGCGTGATCTTCCGGTGCATGTGCGCCGGCATTCCAGTGACGCGGCGGGGGAGAATCTTGCCGCTCTCGGTGACGAACTTGCGCAGGAGGTCGGGGTTTTTGTAATCGATCGCTTCGGCCGCGATATCGATGCGGCGGCGGGGCATCGTGCGGTTGGCACGACGAAAAGCGGAACGGCGTTTGGCGGTTTTCGGTTGCATGATTACTTCGTCTCCCGGTGGAGCGTATGCCGTTTCATAAACGGATTGTATTTCTTCTTCTCGAGCCGGTTCGGGGTCTGCGGGCTCTTCTTATTGCGCGTGCTCATGTAACGCGATGCGGGCATGCCGGCGGCTTTCGCTTCCGTGCATTCGAGGGTGATAATTTCCTGGGCCATGTTCGTTATTCCTTGGTGTCTTCCGACTTCTCTTCTTCTTCGCCTTCGCGCGTTTCGTCGTCGGTGAGACCGAAGAGCGAGGTGACCGACTGGCGGACGCGCGAGGCTTTGCTCTGCTTCTCGAGCTGCGACTGACATTCCACGGTGTAACGGGCGAACGGAATCGCCTCGAGCCGTGCGTGCATGATCGGCTTACCCGACATCTCGCACTTGCCGTAGGTGCCGAGCTCGATGCGCTTGAGCGCTTCGTCGATTTCGTAAAGAGCGTCCTGTTCCTGCGACAAAAGGCTGAGCGCGAAATCGCGATCGTAGGCATCGCTCCCGGCATCGGCCTGGTGCATGCCAAAAGCGGAGGCTTCGCTCCCTTCAGCGCGGGCGCGCAAAGTATCCTGCGCGACCCCGGCCATCGAATCGACCATCGCGTCGCGCAACTGCAGGAGACGTTCCTTCTGCGCTTTGGTGAAAGGATCGAGCTTGCGCTCATTCGCTTTCACGTGATTGCCGATGATCTGCGCGGTCTCGCTGCCGTTCTTGCCGTGCGCCTTCTGCGCGCGGGTCGGTTTGGCGACGGTTTTTTTCGGCGCGGGCGCGGCTTTGCGAGCCGGGGCCGATTTGGCCGCTTTCGGCGCGCTGGATTTTTTCTTCGCCGCCGAGGAGGCGGCCTTCTTCGGCGGCGCCTTCTTCACGGGCTTCTTCGGAGTAGATTTTTTCTTGGGACTAGCCATAAAATTCGGTGAGTGCTGCCGGACGACGAAACTGCCCGGACAAAGCGGAGGCTTAATTAAGGGCAATTCAATTTTGGCGCAAGCGGTTTTGGGGCGATTCCGAAGGTGGTTTTGCCCCGGTGCGCGCGCCGGATTTTTTACGAGCTGGCGCTCGAATAATGCTGCAGCGCCCAGCGCCAGAAAGCGCGGCTGAGCAGCGCCGCGATCGTCCCGGCTGCGACGAGATGGAAGATGAGCCAGCCCGGCTGTCCGAGCGACTTGATGAGCAGGCGCGCGGGAATATTCGCCACGATCACCACCGGGATGATCCAGCCGAAGATCCAGCGGAAGACCTTTGGGAAAATCACGTCGGGATAACGCGCGATGTTGATGAAGTTAAAATATCCGTAAACCAGCCCCTGCGCCCGCACGATCCAGAAGCTCACCGACGCGAGTGCGAGCATGATCGAGTAGTGAATCGCGACGCCGAAGACGAGCGCGATGAGATAAAGCGCGATCGCGCCCGGGCCCGGCGTGATGTGCAGCCGGACGAGCGAAAGCACGACCACGAACACGCCGACGAGCGCGTTGACGATGCTGTCGAGCCCGAACTGTTTCGTGGAGACGACGAACTGGCTGTCGAGCGGGAGCACGAAGAGCGAGTCGAGTTTTCCCGTGCGCACGAGTTCGGGAATGTTCGCGACGTTCACGAAAAAGAACGCCTGGAAAAGTTGCGCGATGATCTGGTGCGTCCCGACGAGCAGAACGACCTCCCATTTCGTCCAATCGCCGATGCGATCGACCTGCCCGAAGATGATGCTGAAGAAAAGGATCTGGCCGAGGAACCAAAGGATCTCCACCAGCATCCAGAGGAGAAAGTTCGCCTTGAAGCTGAGCTCGCGGATGAGCGAGTTGCGCAGCATAATCGAGTAGATTTCGAAGTAACGGCGCACGGCTGTTTCTTGTCATGGATAGCTAGGATGAGTCAAACCCGGCGCCGCGCGGCGGAGATTTCGCCTAACGGAAAGCAGACGGCTGGAGCGGTTGACGCGCGCGCCGCTTCAGTCCATGCAACGCCGAAGCCGATGAAACGTTTCCTGCCTTTGTTCCTCGGTCTCGCCGTGATTCTGGTCGGCGTCTGGTGGTTCTGGCGCGGTGCCTCGGGTGATGTCACCTACCGCACCGCGGAGGTGGTGAAAGGCCCGCTTACCCAGGCTGTGACCGCGACCGGCACACTCAATCCGGTGCTGAATGTGCAGGTCGGCAGCCAGATTTCCGGCAACGTCTCCAAGCTGTATGCCGACTACAATTCCAACGTCAAAGCCGGCCAGGTGATCGCGGAAATTGATCCCGAACTTTTCCAAGCCGCGGTGATGCAGACGCAGGGTGACCTGCAAAGTGCGCAGGCCGGCCTTGAGCTCGCGAAGTTGAACGCCGATCGCATGGCGGACCTGGTGCAGAAGCAAACGACTTCGCAATCCGAGCTCGATCAGGCGATCGCCACACTCCACCAGGCCGAGGCCAACGTCATGATCAAGCAAGGCGCGCTCAATCGCGCACAGACCGATCTCGATCATTGCAAAATCACTTCGCCGATCGGCGGCACGGTGATCTCGCGCAGCGTCGATGTCGGGCAGACCGTGGCTGCGAGTCTCTCCGCTCCCGTCATTTTCACGATCGCGAACGACCTCGCAAAAATGCAGATCGACACCAACGTCGCGGAGGCCGATGTCGGCGTGATCGAGCAGGATCAGGAGGTCGAGTTCACGGTCGACGCCTTCCCGAATCGCACCTTCCACGGCCAGGTCGTGCAGGTCCGCAACGCGCCGACCACGGTGCAGAACGTCGTCACCTACGACACCGTCATCGGAGTGAATAACGCGGACCTGAAATTGAAGCCGGGCATGACCGCGAATGTCTCGATCATCGTCGTGCACCGCGACAACGTCCTCAAAGTAAGCAACGCCGCGCTCCGTTTTCATCCGCCGGAAGCGCCGCCGGAAGTCGCACCGGAAGCAGGCCGGGGAGCATCCGGCGGCCGGCGCGGTGGCAAACGCGGCGGCGGTAAAATTGCGCAGCCGACCGAGAAGACGATCTACGTTTTGAAATCCGGCGCGCCGCAGCCGGTGAAGATCAAGACCGGCGTGACCGACGGCACTTTCACCGAAGTGACCGCAGGCGTGAAAGCAGGTGACCAGGCCATCACCGCGGCGGTCGGCAAAGCTGCGACTGAGGACACCGCAACGAACAATCCCTTCAACGGCGGCCGGCGCCGATTCTAGGAAGCGAGGGAGCTGCCGTGTCCGAGTCAAAAGGGGAAGGCACCAGGTCCGAGGGGAAAGCGGAAACTCCGATGTCCGAGTTCAAAGGGAAAGCTTTGATGTCCGAGCCCAAAGACACCGCTCCGGTGTCCGATTCGGAACGGGAAGCTCCGACATCCGAGTCATCCCGAGCGGAGCGCAGCGCAGTCGAGGGATCCCGTGGCGCCGCCGTGCAGCCAGCGCACGAAAGCTTTCCCGAAACTCAGCGGGATCCCTCGGCTGCGCTCGGGATGACCGCGGGCGAAGCCGCTCCCGTCGTCCGGCTCGAAGAGGTTCACAAAATCTATCACACCGGCGAAGTGGAAGTGCACGCCGTGCGCGGTGTTTCCCTCGAGATTCAGCGCGGAGAGTTCGTCGCTTTCATGGGCTCGAGCGGCTCCGGCAAGTCGACGCTGATGAACATCCTCGGCTGTCTCGATCGCCCGTCGCGTGGTCGCTACCTGCTCGACGGCATCGATGTTTCCGGGCTCGAGCGCGATCAACTCGCTGACATTCGCAATCACAAACTCGGCTTCGTTTTCCAAAGTTTTAACCTCCTTGCCCGCACTTCCGCGCGGGAAAATGTCGAGCTGCCGCTGCTTTACGGCCAGCATCGCCTAACGAGTGCGCAACTCGCCGAGCGCGCCGACAAGGTCCTCGACGCGGTCGGTCTCTCCGGTCGCGAAGAGCACCACCCGAGTCAGCTTTCCGGCGGTCAACAGCAGCGCGTCGCGATCGCGCGCGCGCTCGTCAACGAACCCGAAGTCGTCCTCGCGGACGAACCGACCGGCAACCTCGACAGCCGCACGAGCATCGAGATCATGGGCATTTTCCAGGAGCTGAACGAGCGCGGCATCACCATCATCATGGTCACGCACGAGGCCGACATCGCCGCTTACGCGCGGCGCAACATCGTCATGCGCGACGGCCTTTTACAATACGATCGCCCGGTGAAACAGCGGCTCTCCGCAAAGGAAGAAGCGCGTACTCTGAACGACGACGCGGCAGCCAAAACTCCGGCATGAAAATCTATTCCACGCTCAAGATCGCCTTCCGCGCGCTCCGCCGGAACAAGATGCGTTCTGTCCTGACCGCGCTCGGCATCATCATTGGCGTCGGTGCCGTGATCGCGATGGTCAGCATCGGCAACGGCGCGAAAGCGCAGGTCGAAGCGCAGATCGCGAGTTTGGGCGAGAACGTGATCCTGATCTTCTCCGGCAGCGTGAACGCGAGCGGGATCCACACCGGCTGGGGGAGCGCCGGGACGTTAAAAATCGAAGACGCCGAGGCGATCCGGCGCGAGGTGACCGGCGTGGTCGCGGTCAGCCCGGAAGTGCGCTCGACCAGCCAGGTCTCGGCCGGAAACCAGAATTGGTTCACCCGCGTTTATGGTGAATCGCAGGATTACTTCGACATTCGCAAATGGCCGTTGACCGATGGCGCTGGCTTCACCGCGCAGGACGTGCGCAGCGCCAACAAAGTCTGCGTGATCGGACAAACGACCGCGCGCCAGGTCTTCGGCGGTGCCAGCCCCATCGGGCAAATCCTGCGCATCTCCGGCGTGCCTTTTCTCGTCACGGGAGTGCTCACGCCGAAGGGCTTGAGCCCACAGGGCACCGACCAGGACGACATCGCCATCCTGCCCTACACCAGCGCGATGAAACGCGTCACCGGCGACAGCACCCTGCGCGGGATCAACGTGCAGGTGGCGTCGCCTAACGACCTCGCGCCCGCGCAACAACAGATCACCGCGCTTCTCCGCCAGCGGCACAACCTCCGGCCCGGGCGCGACGACGATTTCACCGTGCGCAACCAGCAGGAGATCGCCGAGACCGCAACCGCGACGACGAAAGTGATGACGCTACTGCTCGGCTCGATCGCTGGCGTTTCGCTCGTGGTCGGTGGGATTGGGATCATGAACATCATGCTCGTAAGCGTGACCGAGCGGACGCGGGAAATCGGCGTGCGCCTCGCCGTCGGCGCGCATGGGCGCGACATCCTCACGCAGTTTCTGATCGAAGCCGTCACGCTCAGCGCGATCGGTGGCGTCATCGGCATTCTGCTCGGCTTAGGAACTTCGCGCCTGCTCTCGGTCTTCGCGCATTGGCCGACGCTGATCTCGATTCCTTCGATCGCGCTCGCCTTTATCGTCAGCGCCGCGGTCGGTATTTTCTTCGGCTTCTACCCCGCGCGTGAAGCCTCCCGCCTCGACCCGATCGAAGCGCTTCGATACGAATAACGCCGGGCCACGAGCGAGCCAAGCGTAAGGCCACCCTGGGGTCATCCTGAGCGGAGCGCAGCGGAGTCGAAGGATCCCGACGAGCTGCTGGAAAGCTCCACTCCGAAACGCCCACCGTTCGCGCGAAACCTTCCCAGCAACTCCACGGGATCCCTCGGCTCCGCTGCGCTCCGCTCGGGATGACAACTTTTGGTGGCGATTCTTTTCCTCCACACCCGCGGGCACTTTTGAGGCAACCTTCGCGCAATCTCCGCGCGTATCTTTGGCGTGCCGCTATCTGCACGGAAACTTCAGCAGGAAAAAGAAAAGGCCGCGGAGCTCGAAATCGTCACCGATCCAGAGGAGGTCGCGGAGGAAGCGGGGCTGCGTTACGTCAGCGATGAGCAGTCGGGGTACACGCGGAAGAAGCGCGGGCAAAAGTTCGTCTACTTCGACACCGCGGGGAAGGAGATCAAAGACGAGACGCGCATCTTGCGCCTGAACCGGCTCGCGATTCCGCCGGCTTACAAAGACGTCTGGATTTGCCCCTCGTCGAATGGCCATCTCCAGGCGACCGGCATCGACGATCGCGGCCGGAAACAATATCGCTACCACGAGCGCTGGCGGCAGCAGCGCGACGAGAACAAGTACGAAAAAATGATCGTTTTCGGCCAGGCGCTGCCGAAGATTTTCGGCGTCGGCTTACGCGCGATTTGAAACAGCACGGCCTCCCGCGCGAGAAGGTGCTGGCGACGGTGGTCGAGCTGCTCGAGCGCACGTTCATCCGCGTCGGGAACGTGGAATACGCGAAGGAAAACAAGTCGTTTGGCCTTACGACGCTGCGCAGCCGGCACGTCGCTGTGCGCGGGAACAAGCTCCGGTTTCAGTTCCGCGGGAAGAGCGGGGTCGAGCACGACATCGATGTCGACGATGCGCGCGTGGCGAAGGTGGTGAAGAAGCTACAGGAACTGCCGGGGCAGGAGGTTTTCCAATACCTCGACGAAGAGGGCGAGCGACATCACATCACCTCCGACGACGTGAACACTTACCTCCACGAGATCACCGGCGAGGAGTTCACGGCGAAAGATTTTCGGACCTGGGCGGGAACGGTGATGGCCGCGATCGCGCTTCAGGGGCAGGAAGCGTTTGAGAATAAGTCGCAAGCGAAAAAGAACGTGAAGGAAGCAATCAAAGCCGTCGCGAAAATACTTGGAAACACGCCGACGGTTTGTCGGAAATGTTATGTGCACCCGGCGGTGCTGGAGACCTATCTCGACGGCACGTTGATCGAAGGTTTGAAGCAGCAAACCGAGAAGACGCTCGCGAAATCGTTGAAGCAATTGCGCGCCGGCGAAGCGGCGGTGCTGTCGTTCTTACAAGAACGACTCGAGCAGAAGTCGAAGTCGTAACGACGCAAATTGTCATCCCGAGCCGCGCAGACGGCGAGGGATCTCCCAAGCGTTGCTCGACCCTGGATTTGCCTAACGACACCGCCCAACGCCTGCGAGATCCCTCGCCGCGCTGCGCCGGCTCGGGATGACAAAAGAGTGGGGGCGTTCCTCCGGACGTTCCCCGAAGTGGACGCCCCCACTCCCCTGCGGCAACTTCCTCAAACATGAAAAGCGAAGCTCTTTCCGGTTTCCAAATTCGCGCGGCGACCCGCGAGGACGTTCCGCTCATTCTCGCCCTCATCCGCGAGCTCGCGGAATACGAGCGCGCGCCTAACGACGTCGTCGCGACCGAAGAAATGCTCCTGGAAAATCTCTTCGGCCCGCACCCGGCCGCGGAAGTGCTCCTGGGCGAAGAACACGGCGAGCCTGTCGCGTTCGCGCTCTTCTTCCACAATTTCTCCACCTGGACGGGCCGGCGCGGACTTTATCTCGAGGACCTCTTCGTGCGGCCGAATGTGCGCGGGAAAGGCTACGGCCAGGCGCTGCTGGTGCGGTTGGCGCAGATCGCCCGGGAGCGCGATTGCGGCCGAATGGAATGGGCGGTGCTCGACTGGAACGAACCAGCGATCAAGTTCTACGAAAAGCTCGGCGCGAAGCGGAACGAGGAGTGGACGATCTTCCGTCTCACTCGCGACGGCATCGCCTCTCTCGCGGAGAGCCAGAAGTAGTTGCGGGCGCCCCATCCCTAGAGCGCCCGCTTTTTTCCCACCACCCAAAATTCTCTTCGGGCCGCGCGGCCGAGAATAAAGCATCCCGGGCAAGCGTTCTGACCCCGGCAGATACGAAAAGGTTACGAATGATTTCCGTCTTCATGCGTTCCCAAAGAGTGACGCAGCGGCGCCGGGGATCGTTCAAAATTTGGCGGGAATGGTGATGGCGAAAAAAAAGAAAAGTGCCGGGCGGGTTAGCGCGCCGATCGAGGATTACGCATTTCTGAGCGACACGCAGAGCGGCGCGCTCATCAGCCGGAGCGGTTCGGTCGACTGGCTTTGTCTGCCGCGCTTCGATTCCGGCGCCTGTTTTGCGGCATTGTTAGGCACGGAGGAAAACGGCTGCTGGCGCTTCACGCCGAAGGGAAAAACCAAAAAGTGCGGGCGACGTTATCGCGGCGACTCGATGATTCTCGAGACCGAGATCGAAACCGCGGAAGGCCGGATTCGCTTCATCGATTTCATGCCGCCCCGCGGGAATAATCCCGACATCATCCGGATCATCGAGGGCCTCGAGGGCAAGGTCACGCTGCGGATGGATCTGATCATTCGCTTCGATTACGGCTCGGTCGTGCCGTGGGTGCGCCGCCATCATGGCGGGCTCGAGGCGATCGCGGGACCTGATGCACTTATTCTCCGCACGCCGATCGAGACCCACGGCGAAGACCTGAAGACGGTCGCGGAATTTTCCGTCGCGAAAGGCGATCGCGTGCCGTTCGTTCTCACCTGGTATGCGCCGCACGAAGAGCCGCCGCAGGAGGTAAGAGCCGAGCACGCGCTGCGCGACACGGAAGATTATTGGCGGCAATGGTCGGGCCGAAACGAATCGGCCGGCCCGTGGCAGGACGCGGTCATGCGTTCGCTCATCACGCTCAAAGGCCTGACCTACGCGCCGAGCGGCGGCATCGTCGCCGCGGCGACGACTTCGCTCCCGGAGGAGATCGGCAGCGTGCGGAATTGGGATTACCGCTACTGCTGGTTGCGCGACGCGACCTTCACGCTCTTCGCGCTCTTGAGCGCGGGCTACACCGACGAAGCGAAGGCGTGGCGCGAATGGCTTCTGCGCGCGATCGCGGGCAGCCCTTCACAGTTACAAATCATGTACGGCGTCGCCGGCGAACGGCGGCTCGATGAATTCAAGCTTCCTTGGCTTCCCGGCTACGCCGGTTCCACGCCGGTGCGTGTCGGGAACGCCGCGTCCGGTCAGTTCCAGCTCGACGTTTTCGGTGAGGTGATGGACGCGATGTATCAGGCGCACCGCTCGGGGCTCGAATCGAACGATGCCGATTGGCGACTCCAGGTCGCGCTGATGCATTTCCTCGAGACGAAATGGAAGGAGCCCGACGAAGGGATCTGGGAAGTGCGCGGCCCGCGCCGACAGTTTACGCACTCGAAAGTGATGGCCTGGGTCGCGTTCGATCGCGCGGTAAAGCTGGTCGAGAACTGCAACTGCGCGGCCAATGAAAGCCACGAGCGCTGGCAGAAACTGCGCGATCAAATTCACCGGCAGGTCTGTCGTCGCGGCTTCAACAAAAAGAAGAACGCCTTCACCCAGTACTACGGCGCCGACGCGATGGATGCGAGCATCCTCATGCTCCCGCTCGTCGGTTTTCTGCCCGCCCAGGACAAACGCGTCCTTGGCACGATCGAAGCCGTCGAACGCGACCTGCTCAACGACGGCTTCGTGATGCGCTATCGACCGCAGGAAAAAAAGGTCGATGGTCTGCCCGGCAGCGAGGGCGTTTTTCTGCCCTGCTCGTTCTGGCTTGCCGATTGTTATCACCTGATCGGCCGGAAAAAAGAGGCGCGCATGCTCTTCGAGCGGCTGCTCGATTTACGCAACGACGTCGGGCTGCTCTCCGAGGAATACGACCCGAAAGCGAAGCGGCTGCTCGGCAACTTCCCGCAGGCGTTCACGCACGTCGGACTCGTCAACACCGCGCAAGTGCTCTCGGAAAAACCGAACGCCGCCGCGGACCAGCGCCAACGCTGACGAAATTGAGAGCATCCTCTCGCGCGAGCGGCGGCGAATAGTTTGCTGAACGGCCCTGGAGTGCGGGTCGTTTCCCGCAAACTAATGAAGCGAAATTTTTCGAGTCGAAAGCGCGCGGAAAAGAAATGGCCATGAGCGCGCTTCACGCTACGCTCTTTGGACATGGTTGAGTCCGCTCTTTTGCCCGCACGGAGCGCGGGCGAGGCCAGTTAGCGAGCGTGTGGCATGGCTCAGATTTTCTCTCGCAGCGCCAACGTTCATGCGCGGGTCTATCTCGTCGGAGTGGTCGTCTTCCTCTTTGGGCTCGGCGCGACGACCTACGCGGTTTTTTGGTCGCCTTACGTCACCTATGTCGGCATGCCCCGCGAGCAGCCGGTGCCGTTCAGCCACAAACATCACGTCGGCGATGACGGAATTGATTGCCGCTATTGCCACACCTCGGTCGAGAAATCATCATTCGCCGGAATTCCGAGCACACACATCTGCATGACCTGTCACTCGCAGCTCTGGACCGAGGCGCCGCTGCTCGCGCCGGTCCGCGCCAGTCTCGCGACTGATCGCCCGATCCAATGGAACCGCGTGAACGACCTGCCGGACTTCGCTTATTTCAATCACAGCATCCACATCTCGAAAGGCGTCGGCTGTTCCACCTGCCACGGGCAGCTCGACGAAATGCCGCTGACCTGGCGCGCGCATTCGCTCTACATGAAGTGGTGCCTCGAGTGCCATCGCGCCCCGGAGAAATACGTCCGGCCGCAGTCGGAAATTTACAACCTGCATTGGAAACCGCCGCCCGATCAGCTCGCCCAGGGGAAACTGCTCGTGCAGCACTACCAGATCGACGTCAGCGGCCGCCTCACGGACTGCTCGGTCTGCCATCGATGAAACCCGAGTCACCGAAATATTGGCGGAGCCTCGAGGAACTCGCGGGCACGCCGGAATTTGAAGATTGGCTGCACCGAGAATTTCCGCGCGGCGCTTCCGAGTGGGGCGACGAGCTGCATCGGCGCGATTTTTTGCGTCTCATGGGCGCGTCGCTCGCCCTCGCCGGTCTCGGCGCGTGCACTAAGCAAGGTACGGAAAAGATCGTCCCCTACGTGAATCAGCCCGAGCGCGTCATCCCGGGGAAACCGCTTTATTTCGCGACCGCGACCACCTTCGGCGGCTACGGGCAGGGAATCGTGGCGACGAGCCACGAAGGCCGCCCGACGAAGATCGAGGGCAACCCCGATCATCCCGCGAGCCTCGGCGCGACCACGATCTGGGCGCAGGCTGACGTGCTAGATCTCTACGATCCCGATCGCGCGAAGATGCTCACTAACGGAGAGACGGGCGCGACCTGGGGTGATTTTCTGGCGCGGCTGAACCAAGCGCTCGCGGGGCAGCGTGGAAGCGGCGGGGCGGGTGTGCGGTTTTTAACGCAAACGACAACTTCCCCAACGCTCGCCGCGCAGTTCGCCGCGATCGGGAAAAAATTCCCCGCTGCGCGTTGGCACCAATGGGATCCGCTCACTCGCGACGCCGTTCGCGGAGCCGCTGGCGGCGAAACGCTTTACGATTTCACGAAAGCGAAAATCATCGTCGCACTCGACTCAGATTTTCTCTACCTCCATCCGGCCGCGCTCCGGCACACGCGCGACTTCGCGAAGACTCGTCGCGTGGCGCAACCGGAAACGGCGACGATGAGCCGCTTCTACGCGGCCGAGCCGACGCCTACGGTCACGGGCTCAAACGCGGATCATCGTCTCCCCATTGCCGCGAACGCGATTCCAAGTCTCGCCGCAGCCCTCGCCGCGCTCGTCGGTACCGGCGGCGCTTCGGCAGATGTCCCCGAGAGCGCGAACGCCTGGCTCTGGGCCGCGGCGCAGGATCTCCGCGCCGCAGCCGGGGCCAGCATCGTCATCGCCGGGGAAACGCAGCCGCCGGAAGTGCACGCCATCGTCGCGCAAATCAACGCGTCGTTAGGCAACATTGGTTCAACCATCACCGAGCACGCGCCGGTTGTGGCGAATCCGGGTGATCAACTCGCATCGCTCCGTACGCTTGTCGGCGAGATGCACAATGGCGCGGTCGATCTCCTTGTCATCGTCGGCGGAAACCCGGTTTACGATGCACCTGTCGATCTCGATTTCGCGGGCGCGCTCCAGAAAGTGAAGCTCCGCGTGCATCAGGCCTTGCATGTGAATGAGACTTCGCGGCGCTGCGATTGGCAGGTGCCCGCAACACATTTTCTCGAGAGCTGGAGCGACGTCACCGCCCCGGATGGCTCGGTCACGGTAGTGCAGCCGCTCATCGCGCCGCTCTACGAAGGCGTCTCCGCGCACGAGCTGCTCGACGCCTTTCTGCAGCAACCGGTGCGAAGCAGTTACGACATCGTGCGAGCGATGCACCAAGGCGCCGCGCCGGCGCCGGATTTCGACGAACAGTGGAACAAAATCCTCAGCGACGGGGTGACTCCCGGCACCGCCGCAGCCATAGCTGCACCGAAGACGGCAGCAACATCACCAACGGCTGCCCCGGTCGCCACCACCGGTCTCGAAGTTCTCTTCCGCGCCGATCCGAACATGCTCGATGGCCACTACGCCAATAACGGCTGGCTCCAGGAACTGCCGCATCCTTTTTCCAAGATCACCTGGGATAACGCCGCGCACATCAGTCCCGCGCTCGCGCAGCGGGAGAAGTTAAATAACGGCGACTACATTGAGCTCTCTTACAAAGGACGGAAACTCGGAGCGCCCGTTTGGATTTTACCCGGCCAAGCCGAGAACACAGTAACTCTGCACCTGGGTTACGGACGCCAGCACGCGGGCCGCAGCGGCACGAACAAGGGTTACAACGCCTATCTCCTCCGTACTTCCGAAGGGCTCTGGCAGGACGCTGGCCTAACGATCCGCAAAATCACCCTGCGGGAGAACTTCGCGACCACGCAGAATCACTTCACGATTGAAGGCCGCGACATGTATCGCAACGGGACGCTCGCTGAGTTCATCCGAAAGCCGCGTTTCGCGAAGGAGATGGGTGAGGCGCCGAAGGAAGACGAAACCCTTTATAATCCCGACGAGTTCAAGAACGCCGGCTACGCTTGGGCGATGGTCATCGACCTTAACACCTGCATTGGTTGCAACGCCTGCACCATTGCCTGTCAGGCCGAAAATAACATTCCCGTCGTCGGCAAAGACCAGGTCCGCGGTGGACGCGAGATGCATTGGATCCGCGTGGACACTTACTACGCAGAGTCGCCGGATGACCCGAAATTTCATCATCAGCCGGTCCCGTGCATGCACTGTCAGCAGGCGCCTTGCGAGCTTGTCTGTCCGGTCGCCGCGACGGTAACCGATGCTGAAGGACTAAATCTTCAGGTTTACAATCGCTGTGTCGGCACGCGCTACTGCTCGAATAACTGTCCCTATAAAGTGAGGCGTTTTAACTTCCTCGAGTACAACGGCGACTACAAACCCGTCGAGAAGCTGGTGAAGAACCCCGACGTCACCGTGCGCTGTCGCGGGGTGATGGAAAAATGCACCTACTGTCTCCAGCGCATTAACTCCGCGCGCATCGCCGCCGAACTCGATCGCCGCAAAATTCGTGACGGCGAGATCGTCCCGGCCTGCGCGCAGGTTTGCCCCGCGGAAGCAATCGTCTTCGGCGATATCCACGACCCGAAGAGCCGCGTCTCGCAGTGGAAAGAGCACCCGCTCGACTACGGCATGCTCGCGGAGTTGAACACCCGCCCGCGCACGAGTTACTCGGCGAAGCTGCGCAATCCTACAAAAGGACTGACATGATAACATCCACGAGGTGTCATCCTGAGCGCAGCGCAGCGCAGTCGAAGGATCCCGTGGAGTCACCCTTCAGCGCGGAGTCACGTTGCCATGAATTGGTATCGCGCTTCAACGCAATTCCACGGGATCCCTCGGCTGCGCTCGGGATGACAAGAAACCGGAGCGCCCGATGAATCCGACCATCCCGCCTAACGAACAAAGGAACACACGGATGTCCGAGCTAGGATATCCGTCCAACCTGCTCGCCCCCGCCCAGACCTACGAAACCGTCAACGAGACGATCGGTTCGATCGTCCTGCGCAATAAGCAGCCCGCGACCTGGTGGATTGGTTTCGTTATCGCTTTCGGTTTGCTCATGATGTTCTTCTTCGCGCTCGCGTGGCTTCTCATTCGCGGCGTCGGCATCTGGGGCGTTAACATTCCGGTCGCCTGGGGCTTCGCGATCGTGAACTTCGTCTGGTGGGTCGGGATCGGTCACGCTGGCACCTTCATCTCCGCGATCCTGTTGCTCATGTTCCAGCATTGGCGCACCGGGATTAATCGCTTCGCGGAAGCAATGACTCTGTTTGCGGTCGCCTGCGCCGGGTTGATGCCGCTGTTGCACCTCGGCCGGCCCTGGCTCTTCTTCTATCTCTTTCCCTATCCCGATACGATGGGGCTCTGGCCCCAGTTTCGCAGCCCGCTCGTCTGGGATGTCTTCGCGGTGAGCACTTATTTTATTGTCTCACTCCTCTTCTGGTATCTCGGTCTCGTGCCAGATGTCGCAACCCTGCGCGATCGGGCCAAGAAACAATGGCAACGGAAGTTCTACGGCATCCTGGCCCTCGGTTGGCGTAACTCCGCCGCGCACTGGCAGCGTCATCAAATTGCCTATCTCCTGCTCGCTGGCCTCGCCACCCCGCTTGTGCTCTCCGTGCATAGTGTCGTCAGTCTCGACTTCGCCGTGGCGATCGTGCCCGGCTGGCACTCCACAATCTTTCCTCCTTACTTCGTGGCCGGGGCGATCTACTCCGGGTTCGCGATGGTGCTGAATATTATCATCCCGGTGCGAAAGCTCTATCACCTCGAAAACCTCATCACCGAGCGTTATCTCAACAACATGGCGAACGTCATGTTCGTTACTGGTCTCATGGTCGCCTATGGCTATGTCATCGAGGCGTTCATGTCCTGGTATAGCGGCGACATCTTCGAGGAATACATGATGATGAACCGCGCGTTCGGTCCCTATGGCTGGGTCTTCTGGGGCCTGATGGTTTGTAACGTCTTTGTCCCGCAAGCGCTTTGGTCATCCCGGATTCGGCGCAATCCGGTGACGCTATTTATCGTCGCCTTGTTCATTAATGTCGGCATGTGGGTGGAGCGCTTCGTCATCGTTATCACCAGTCTGCATCGTGACTTCATGCCTTCGGCGTGGGGAATGTTCTATCCCACCATTTGGGATTGGGCGGTGCTCTTCGGCAGCGTCGGGCTTTTCCTCACCTTGCTCTTTCTCTTCGTGCGCTTCTTTCCCATGGTCTCGATCTCGGAATCGCGGGAACTCGTCGCGGAACCGCAGAAGGCCAACGCCCTATGAGAGACGAACGGGTTTACGGCTTGGCCGCGGAATTCGAGACCGACACGGAGCTGATGCACGCCGCGGAGGAAGCTTTTGCGAAGGGCTATCGGAAGATGGATGGCTTCACGCCTTTCCCGATCGAAGGTCTCGCGAAGGCGTTGGGGAAAAGCAATAGTATCCCGTTACTCGTCCTCTGCTCGGGAGTCCTCGGCGGTGTCAGCGCCTACTTTATGCAATGGTTTGCTAACGTCGTAAGTTATCCGCTAAATATTGGCGGCCGGCCGCTACATAGCTGGCCCGCGTTCATCCCGATTACGTTCGAGCTCACCGTTCTCGGCGCTTCGTTGACGGCGTTCTTCTTTGCCCTCGGTCTGAGTGGTCTGCCCCGGCCTTACCATCCGATGTTTAACCTCCCGGAATTCGAGCGCGCCTCTCAGGATCGCTTCTTCCTTTGCATCGAAACTGACGACCCGCGTTTCGACGTCGAGCGGACGCGGTTGTTCCTTGAAAGCCTGAAGCCGCTAATGGTGAAGGAGGTAGCGAAGTGATCCGCGCCCTCTGCGGCTTCGCACTGCTGGTCTTCGCGCTGAGCAGTTGCCGGCAGGACATGTATAACCAGCCGAGGGCCAAGGCTTATTCACAAAGTGATTTCTTTCGCGATGGAACCAGCGCGCGGCCGCTGCCGAGTCATACGGTTGAATATCACGGCGCGCAGGCGAACGAAGCGTTCTACACCGGTCTCGATGGTGGCGTTCTTCTCGCGCAACTACCGGCGCCGCTCAGTCTCACGCCAGAGCTGCTGAAGCGCGGCCGCGAGCGTTACGAAATTTACTGTGCGGTCTGTCATGGCTTGGCCGGAGCTGGTAATGGCGAAGTCGTGCAGCGCGGTTATCCGGCGCCGCCGAGTTATCATACCGACCGCCTGCGCAACGCTCCGCTTGGCCACTTCTTCGATGTGATCACGAATGGCTACGGCGCCATGTATTCCTACGCCGCGCGGGTGGAACCGAACGACCGCTGGGCAATCGCGGCCTACATCCGTGCGCTCCAGTTGAGTCAACAAGCGTCAACCGGAGATATCCCTCCCGCCGAGCAGAAGGTCTTGGAAGCGAAACCATGAGCGACGACCTCACGACTGTAGTCGGGAAGCGGCACTGGGCTGCCCTTCTTATCGGCGTCATTTGCCTGGCGCTCTGCCTGCTCGGCTGGATTCTCACCCCGCGGCAGTTCTTTATTTCTTATCTCTTCGCGGAATTGGTCTGGGTCGGGGTAGCTCTCGGCTGCATGGCGTTCCTTATGATTCACTATCTCACTGGGGGAAAGTGGGGTTGGCCGATTCGTCGTTTCTTTGAAGCCGCTGCCAATACCTTTCCGTTGCTCACGGTCCTGTTCATTCCGCTTTTCTTTGGGATTCATCAGCTCTATCCTTGGGCGATGCCGGCGCGAGTCGCAGCGGATCACGTGCTGCAACACAGGCGGCCCTATTTCAGCGTGCCGTTTTTTACCGCGCGCGCGTTGCTAGCTTTCGCGATCTGGGCCGTGCTCGCTTATCTCCTGAACAAGTGGTCGCACGAGCAGGACCACACGCGCGATCCCGCGCCGATGAAGCGTCTGCGCAAGCTCAGCGGCCCCGGCCTTGTGATTTATCCGCTGACGGTCACGTTCGTCTTTGTTGACTGGGTCATGTCGCTGGAAGCGGATTGGTTCTCGACCATCTTCCCGATCCTGATCTGCATCGGTCAAATGCTCAGCGGACTCGCTTTTGTCATCCTGCTCCTCGCCTGGCTCGGGCCGCGAACGTCGCTTTCGGAGATTATCGGAAAGGAAAACTTTCATCATCTCGGCAGTCTCCTACTCGCCTTCACCATGCTCTGGGCCTACATGGCTTTCTCACAGCTCCTCGTGATTTGGTCTGGCGACTTGCCGCACGAGATCTCCTGGTATCTCCATCGCATCGCCGGCGGCTGGCGTTACGTGCTCGTCTTTCTCGTGCTCTTTCACTTCTTTGGGCCATTCTTCCTCCTGCTCTCGCGACAGATGAAACAGACGCGGCGCGCGCTGGCAGCGATCGCGGGGACGATGTTTATCGCTCATGTCGTGGATGTCTGGTGGATGGTGACGCCGTCGTTCTATCCGCACGGACTCCATGTGAGTTGGCTCGATTTCGCCGCCTTCTTCGGGGTAGGGGGAGTCTGGCTTTTCGTCTTCAACTGGAACCTGGTGCGCCAACCGCTCGTGCCGATGAACGACCCACGCTTCGCCGTGGGAGCACCTAAACTATGATCCCGCAAGGTCATCAGGTCGGGGAAGTGACGCACGAACGAAAGGACGTGGACGTCATCGGAGTTTTCCTTCTCGTCACGTTCTTGCTTTTTTTGCTGGCGGTTTGCCTCATGGTAGTCTGGGGTTTGATGCACTTCCTGAGCGCGCAGCGGCCGCAGCGGCCGTTGCCCCTCGCGTCGCGCAGTGCGGGCTCCTTTCCCGAGCCGCGGCTGCAGGCAACGCCGCGCGTCGATTGGTTGAGCGACCAGTCAGCCCAGCAAAAGCAGCTTAACTCCTATGGCTGGGTCGACCGCCAGAAGGGGATCGCCCGCATCCCAATCGATCGGGCCGTGCAGTTGCTCTTGGAACGCGGGCTGCCAGAGGTCGGTCTAGGCCAGACGGGACTGCAGCTTATGCAGGCGCGACCACAGACCAATCTCCAGCCCAGTCCACCCATCGCGGCCCCAACTCCGGGTACTTCGCCATGAGACCTAAGTTGCTTCTTATTTTCCTGGCAATCGTCTTTTGCGGCTCATCACTCAGCCAGGCGCGTGGCCTGACCGAGGAGGACTTCAAGAAGATCGGCTACGATCAACATATCGGTCAGCAGATCTCGGCCGACACTCCTTTCGCAGACTCCAAGGCGCGGAAGCTTGCGATCGGCGATCTATGGAATCAGAAGCCGACGCTGCTCGTGCTCGGCTACTACCACTGCCCGATGCTTTGCACCTTAATCAACGACGGCCTGATCCAGGCGCTGCTAGAGTTGCGCTTTGATGTCGGCCGCGACTTCAACGTCATCAACGTGAGTATCGATCCGCAGGAAACGCCGAAGCTGGCCGCAGAGAAGAAGAAAGAGTATCTCACACGCTATGGCCGGCCGGGCGCGGCCGAGGGCTGGCATTTTCTTACCGGCAATCAGCATTCGATTGCGCAAATCGCGAACGAGGCTGGCTTTCGTTACAAATACGATTCGGAATCGCAGCAGTATGCCCATCCGTCCGGTTTCCTGGTGCTGACTTCCGACGGGAAAATCTCGCGCTACTTCTTCGGCGTGAACTTCAAGCCGCAAGAACTGCGTGCGGCGATCATCGCGGCTTCCAAGGGTGAGCGCGGATCGATCATTCAGCAGCTCGTGCTGCTTTGTTGTCAGTATAATCCGATCACCGGAAAATACGGCGCACTAATCTTGAATGTGCTGCGCGGCGCGAGCATCGCGACGGTCCTCCTGCTCGCCTGGTGGATCATGATGATGTGCCGGCGCGGCCCACGCGACGTGGCGCCGACGGAGGCGGGCTAAGATGGACAAGTTTTACCTTTTCCCGCCGGAAGCCTCGAGAAGTGCGCATCAGGTCGACTGGCTCTATTTTGGACTGACCGCGATGCTGATTTTCTTCTGCCTCGTGGTCTTCGTGCCGATCACTTTCTTCTGCATCCGCTACCGGCGGGGCGCGAAGGTGAATCGGGCGAACGCCCCGGAGGGTAACAACCTTTTGGAATGTGGCTGGACGCTTTTCCCACTGCTTGTCGGGCTCGGGTTTTTCGTCTGGGGAGCGATCCTTTACTATCACATGGAACGGCCTCCCCGGAACGCGTTGCAAGTTCAAGTGGTCGCCAAACAATGGATGTGGAAACTGCAACACGCGGAGGGAAAGAAGGAGATCGACGAGTTACACGTCCCACTCGGGCGGGATGTGGAGCTGACCATGGCTTCGCAGGATGTCATCCACAGCTTCTTCATTCCGGCGTTTCGCGTGAAGCAGGATGTGGTGCCGGGGAAATACACGACGGAGTGGTTCCACCCGACGAGGCTGGGTGAGTATCATCTCTTTTGCGCGGAATACTGCGGGACCAACCACTCGAAGATGATTGGGCGTGTAGTCGTGATGCGGCCGGCTGATTATGAGCGTTGGCTTACCACCGGCGAGACCGGGCAGTCAATCGTGTTTGAAGGCCGGCGCCTTTTTCACGAGAAAGGTTGCAGCGGTTGCCACGTGGGCAGTTCAGTCATTCACGCACCGCCTTTGGAAGGAATTTACGGGAAGCAGGTGCCGCTGGCCTCCGGAGAGATAGTGACGGCGGACGATCAATACCTTCGCGACTCTATCCTTTTGCCCGGCAAACAGATCTCGGCCGGCTATGCAAACCTGATGCCGAGCTTCTCGGGACATATCAGCGAAGGGGAGATCATGCAGATCGTGGCATATCTCAAATCGATCGGCAACCAGTCGGAGGAAGGAAAATGAGCGTCCTCAGCGAGGTCAGCGAGTGTGAACGACTCATCCTGATGCCGGGAGGAAAGTAATCATCATGCAAACAGCGAGCGCAGCAATCGTCAGGACACCCGGAGAAATGCCGCCGGTTAACTACCTTAACCGTGAACACAGCGTCCGCTCCTGGCTTCTGACGACCGATCATAAGCGGATCGCTCTTCTCTATCTTTGGACGCTGGTCCTCTTCTTCGCCATCGGGAGCGTCGCCGCTGCCCTGATGCGGCTTGAGCTTCTTACCCCGCAGGGAGACTTGGTCACCTCGGAGACTTACAACAAGCTCTTTACGATCCATGGCACCACCATGGTCTGGTTTTTCCTTATCCCATCCATCCCGACAGTGCTGGGAAATTTTCTGCTCCCCCTGATGCTCGGAGCGCGCGACGTCGCTTTTCCCAAGCTCAATCTGCTGAGTTGGTATCTCTTTATCGGCGGCGGAGCACTCGCTCTCTGGTCATTGATCCACGGCGGAGTGGATACCGGCTGGACTTTCTACACACCTTACAGCACGACCTACGCAAACTCCCATGTGATTTCCATGGCCGCGGGCATCTTTGTCGCCGGCTTTTCTTCCATCCTGACGGGGCTGAACTTTATTGTCACGACGCATCGGATGCGCGCGCCGGGCCTGACTTGGTTTCGGCTGCCGCTTTTCGTCTGGTCGCTTTATGCCACCAGCCTCATCCTGGTCCTGGCTACTCCGGTGCTGGCAATCACGCTGGCGCTGATGTCACTCGAGCGCTTGTGGGGTCTGGGAATCTTCGACCCGAAACTGGGTGGCGATCCGGTTCTCTTTCAACACCTCTTCTGGTTTTATTCCCACCCGGCGGTTTACGTCATGATTCTTCCGGGGATGGGTGTGATTAGTGAGGTGATCACCTGCTTTGCGCGGAAGCGAATCTTTGGTTACGCATGGGTGGCTTGCGCCAGCATGACCATCGCGATCCTTGGTTTTCTGGTTTGGGGGCATCATTTGTTTGTCAGCTCGCAATCGATTTACGCGGGGATGGTTTTCTCGATCCTGAGCTTTGTCGTGGCAGTGCCTTCGGGCATCAAGGTCTTTAACTGGACGGCGACTCTCTACAAAGGCTCGATTACCTTTCAAACGCCGATGCTTTATGCGCTCGGTTTCATCGGGCTGTTTACGATTGGGGGACTCACCGGGCTTTTCCTCGCCTCACTCGCAGTGGACGTGCATGTGACTGACACTTACTTCATCGTGGCGCATTTCCATTACATCATGGTCGGCGGGATGGTGATGGGCTTTATGGGGGGGCTGCATTACTGGTGGCCGAAGATCACCGGGCGACTCTATCCCGAGTTCTGGGGACGGATCGCGGCCATTATTACCTTCATCGGTTTTAACCTAACTTTCTTTCCCCAGTTCCTCCTGGGCTATCTCGGCATGCCGCGGCGCTATCACGCCTATCCGCCGGAGTTTCAGGTGTTCCATGTCCTCTCGACGGCCGGTGCGTCGATCCTCGGGGTGGGGTACGCATTGCCTTTGTGCTACTTCCTCTGGTCGCTGAAGCGCGGGCGAATTGCCGGGCCTAATCCGTGGCGCGCGACCGGCTTGGAATGGCAAACGGATTCGCCGCCGCCGAAGCATAACTTCAAGGAAACGCCGGTCGTGACCGGACCGCCGTATCAATATTCGGCGCTGGACGACGAGGCGAGAGACCTGAAAGTTGCAACCGTTGGCTAAGGCAGCCGTGCCTCTCTATTCTCTCTGATCATGCAAGGCTCCATCGAGGTTATCCTCAACGCTAAGTCCGGCTCGCAGCAGGCCGATGAGACCCGCGCCGAGATCGAGGAGGTGTTACGCGCCTCCGGCCGGAAATTCAAGATCACGATGGCAACGGGCGAAGACCTGCGCGCGGTGACGGAAGAACGCGGGGGAACGGATTGCGAAATTCTCGTCGCTGCCGGGGGAGACGGGACGATCTGCTGTGTAGCGGAAGTGGCTTTAAAAGCCGGCAAGATTCTCGGGGTGATCCCGCTGGGAACCTTTAACTACTTCGCAAAAAATCTTGGGATCCCTCTCGAACTGGCGGAAGCGGCCCAGGTGCTCCTGGATGGAGAAAGTGTGCGCGCTTCCGTCATCGATCTCAACGGCCGCCTCATCCTGAACAACACCAGCATCGGCATTCATCCGGCAGTGCTCTTGAAACGCCGGCAGATGTATCGCCGCTGGGGCCGGAACCAGATCAGCGCTTATCTTTCCGTGGCGATGACGGCGTTCCAGCGGCCACCCCGGTTGCGCGTGCTCCTGGCGACGAATGAAGGCGAAGTGGTGCGCGAGACGCCACTGGTCATGGTTTGCTCGAATGCGTTCCAGATGGAAGCCTTCGCGCTCGCCGGGAAAGAGTGCCTCGCAGAGGGCAAGTTCGCGGTCTACGTCGCGCGGATGGCCGGTCCGGCCACGGTCCTTCGACTGGGCCTGCGCACGCTGCTGCGGCGGTTGCGGCCGCAGGTCGATTACGAAGTGATCTGTACCTCGGACGTCACGATCGAGACGCTGCGGCGCCGGCGTATCCGCGGAGCGGTCGATGGCGACTTGGACAGATTGGAGAGCCCGCTCCGTTTCCGCGTGGGCGACAAAGCGCTGTGCGTGCTTCGGCCGAAGGAGAACGCGGCGGCGTGAGGACGTTGCTGCATCTTTCCGATCTTCATTTCGGGCGGGTCAATAGGTCGCTAGTCGAGCCGATGCTGACGCTCGCGCGGGAGCTCGCACCGGATCTCGTGGTGGTATCGGGCGATTTCACGCAGCGCGCGCGGCGACGCGAATACAAGGCGGCGCGCTCCTTTCTCGAGCGCCTGCCGGAGCCGCGGCTGGTCGTGCCGGGAAATCACGACATCCCGCTCTGGGACGTGATTCGACGCTTCGTGAGTCCGCTCGGGCGCTACCGGCGTTACATCACCGATGAGCTCGCGCCCTTCTATCATGATGATGAAATCGCCGTGCTCGGGATCAACACCGCGCGCTCGTTCACGCGCAAATACGGGCGGATCAATACGGAGCAAATCGCGCGGGCGCGCGAAGCCTTCGACAGCGTGGAGGGCGAGGTCGTGAAAGTTGTCGTCACCCATCATCCGTTCGATCTCCCATCGGGATCGCACAGCCGGCTGGTCGGGCGATCCGCGATGGCGATGCGCGGGCTGGCGGCGGCGGGCGTGGATCTGATTCTCTCCGGGCACCTGCATTTGCAACACACCGGGCTGACCACGAAACGCTACCAGATCGAGGGTTACTCCGCGCTAGTGGCACAGACGGGCACCACCATCTCTACCCGCGGCCGGGGTGAGGCTAATTCCTTTAACTGTATCCGAATCAAGCCGGCGGCGATCGAGATTGAGCCTTATCTGTGGGAAACGAAGCGCGGACAATTTTGCGCGCGGGCGATTGAGCCATTCGTCCGCACGCGGACTGGGTGGATGCGCGGCTGACGAATCCAGGTTACCGGCCGGTGCGCGCACAGGATCTGTACAGCAAAAACCTTCCTCCGGATTCCCGGGGGAAGGTTTAGCGGTTGAGTTAAAACAGGGTTACGGAGTCGGAGTTGACACTTCCACCGGCGTGGTCGTTTCCACCGGGACGGTCGTATCCACCGGGGTGGTCGTCTCCACCGGCGTAGTCGTTTCCATCGGGGAGGTGGTCGCCATCGGAGTGGTAGTGATCATCGGCGTGGTTGTCGGATTGGTGGTCTCGTTCAAGGTGGTGTTGGTCGTATCACCAGGTGAGGCGGCCGGAGCCACGGTTTCAGTCTTTTGTTCGCACGCCACGAGGAGCGCAGCGCTGGCCAGGATGCAGATATATTTCTTCATAGGTTTTGGATGAGGGCCCACGTTGGGTTAACTATTGATTCGGGGCAAGCGAAGTTTTTGGCCCTGTGGAATTTAATTCCTTTCAGAATCTCGCCCACTACAGACAACGGCAGACCGCAACTTACGAGGGAGATGCGCCTGCTTCGTCCTCGGCGAAGGGCGGTGTGTAGGTCATCCCATGCGCTTCGGCAACCGCGGGATGAGTCAGCCGGCCGTCGCGAGTGTTGATGCCGCCGAGCAACGCCGGCTGCCGTTCACAGGCTTCCTTTAAGCCGAGGTCCGCGAGCATTTCGACGTAGCGGTAAGTGATGTTGGTCAGCGCCTGGGTCGCGGTGCGCGCATAAGCGGCGGGCATGTTTGCGACGCAATAATGGATCACGCCCTCCTCGACGTAGACCGGGTCGAGGTGCGTCGTCGGGCGCGAAGTTTCCACGCAACCGCCTTGGTCGATCGCGATATCCACGACGACGCTGCCGGTCCGCATCGCGCGCAACATTTCCCGGGTGATCAGCTTCGGTGCTTTCGCTCCGGGCACGAGGACCGCGCCGATGAGCAGGTCGACGGTAGGCATGAGCTCGGCCAGGTGCGCTTCGCTGGAATAAAGCGTATGTGCCGAGTGCATCGTGATATCGAGGAAGCGCATCCGCTCGAGATCGACCTCGAGAATCGTGACGTCCGCGCCGAGGCCGGTCGCCATCCGCGCGGCGTTCACGCCGGAAGTGCCGCCGCCCAGAACTACCACGCGACCGGGGAGCACGCCGGGGACGCCGCCGAGCAGGACACCGTTGCCGCCGTTATGTTTGGCGAGAAAATAGGCGCCCATCACCACCGACATGCGGCCAGCGATTTCGCTCATCGGCTCGAGCAGCGGCAGCCGCGCGCCCACTTGAATGGTCTCGTAAGCGACGCCGGTGACACCGGATTTCATGAGCGCTTCCGTGAGCTCTTTGTTCGCCGCGAGGTGGAGATAGGTGAAGAGAATCTGGCCCTTGCGCAGGAGCGGCCATTCCTCGGCGAGCGGTTCCTTCACCTTCACGATCATGTCGGCCCGTTTGAAAACTTCCGGGGCCGTCTCGACGATCTCTGCGCCCGCTGCGCTGTAATCGGAATCGGGGTAACCGGTGCCAACGCCGGCGTTTTTCTGCACGAGGACGGTGTGGCCGCGCTTCGTGAGCTGATACGCTGCCGAGGGGAGCAGACTGACGCGATTTTCCTGCTGCTTAATCTCTTTCGGGATGCCGATGATCATCCCTCTGCTTCGCACCAGAAATGACGCGAGGCTAGTTCAAAGAAGGATCGTCCGGCTCGGCCGCGACCATTCTGAACCATGGCCCGAGGCCGCGCATGATCTCGAACCAAAGCTCCGGCAGCCGCTCCGGCGCGAGCGCCGCGCGCTCAGGTTTGCGCAAAATCCAGGCGTGCTGCGCGAGCTCCTGCTCGAGCTGGCCGGCGGTCCAACCCGTGTAGCCGACGAAGGCGCGGATCGCACCGCTCTCGTTTTCCGGCGGGCAAATCGGGCGGCCGAGCGGAAGGTTTTGATTCAGGGTGAGGACGCTATTTTCCTGCCAATCGAGCGCGGCGAACATGAGTTCGTTCGTGGCCACGGGTCCGCCGACATAAACCGGAACGTCACCGAGATCCTCGGGCGTGTCGTGCGGAACGAGCTCGGACACCTGTTTGTCGAGCGGGCGATTCAGAATCACGCCCATCGCGCCGTCGGTGGCGTTATGCGCGGAGATGAAGAGAACGCTCCGGCGGAAATTCGGGTCGCGCATGTTCGGGTGCGCGACGAGCAATTGCCCGGTAAAATTCGGCGGCGGCTCCGGCGATTCGCGCATCTTGAAATAGAAAACGCGCGTGGTGCTGGCGCAAGTAATCAGCCGGAGCGACGATTCTTCTGCTGGGTAGCACCAGCAACGTATACGAATTGATTCGTTGTGAACCCCGGGGAACCGGCAACCGAAAGCGTGCTGCCAGCTGTGGAGATGATCGCCCCGACAAAAGCCGGTGGGCGGGTGAAAGGGCTGGCCACCAAGGTATCCGAATTAGCCAAACAGGAAGTGGTCGTGAATCCGACCGGATCGGTGACCACACTGTCCGCGCGGGACGCGGGGGCGGCGCAAATAAAACCGGCCACAAAGAGGGCAACGCAACGGGAATACTTTTTACTGATATGGTTCGAAAAAAGCAAACCACTTTCGGGTCCGCTTTTCCCAATAATTTCTCTTTGTACCGTGCAAGATAGCGCACGGTCGCCTTACTCCCACTCGATCGTGCTCGGCGGCTTGGTCGAGATGTCGTAACAGACCCGATTCACGCCCTTCACTTCGTTCACGATCCGGCTCGAGATCCGGGCAAGAATTTCGTAGGGCATCCGCACCCAATCGGCGGTCATCCCGTCCTGGCTCTCGACAATCCGGAGCGCGATCGTGTTTTCGTAAGTCCGCTGATCGCCCATCACGCCGACGGAACGAACCGGGAGCAGCACCGCGAATGATTGCCAGACGCGGTAATACCAGTCCGACGCTTTCATTTCGCTCACCACGATGGTGTCCGCTTCGCGCAAAATCCGGAGTCGCTCGGTCGTGACTTCGCCGAGGATGCGGACAGCGAGCCCGGGCCCGGGGAACGGTTGCCGGTGCACGATCTCGTGCGGCAAATCCAGCTGCTGACCCGCGAGCCGGACTTCATCCTTAAATAGCTGCCGCAACGGCTCGACGAGCTGGAAATGCATCTTCTCCGGCAGTCCGCCGACATTGTGGTGGCTCTTGATCATCGAAGCCGGGTTGCCGCCGATCGCGACGCTCTCGATCACGTCAGGGTAGAGCGTCCCTTGCGCGAGGAACTTAAAATTCGAATCCGCCGGGTTCGTGCTTCCGGACAGCTCTACGACCGCGTCCTCGAAGACGCCGATGAATTCCGCGCCGATGATTTTGCGTTTGGTCTCGGGATCGGTGACGCCGACGAGTTTCGTCAAGAAACGCTCGGACGCGTCGACGTATTTGAGCTTGATGTGAAAGTTCTCGCCGAAGACGCGTTGGACGACGTCCGCTTCGTGTTCGCGGAGGAGGCCGTTGTTCACAAAAATGCAGGTGAGCTGGTCGCCAATCGCCTTGTGCAACAGCGCCGCCGCGACCGAGGAGTCGACCCCGCCGCTCAAACCGAGCACTACGTTTTCATCCCCGACCTGCTCCCGAATCCGCCCGCAGGCGTCGTCGATGAACGACCCCATCGTCCAATCCATCGCGCAATGGCAGATGCGAAAGAGGAAGTTCTCGATGATCTCCTTGCCGCGCGGCGTGTGGGAGACTTCCGGGTGAAACTGAAGCGCGTAGAGCTGGCGGTCGTCGTCGGCGATCGCGGCGAACGCGGAATTCTCCGTGTGCGCGATCGCGTGAAAACCTTCCGGAAGCGCGGTGAGCTTATCGCCGTGGCTGTTCCAGATATCGATCTGTTCGCCGAGACCCTCGAAGAGCGGGCTCTCGCCCTCGAGGTGTAAAATCCCGGCGCCGTATTCGCGGCGGCTGCTGGTTTCGACTTCGCCGCCGAGATGGCGACCCATCAACTGCATCCCGTAGCAAATGCCGAGGACCGGCACGCCGGACGAAAAGATCTGAAGATCAATCTGCGGCGCGCCCTTTTCATAAACGCTCGCCGGCCCGCCGGAAAGAATGATGCCGTTCGGCGCGAGTTGCTCGATCTCGCTCGCGGTGATGTCGCAGCGCACGATCTCGGAGTAGACCTGGCACTCGCGCACGCGCCGGGCGATGACCTGCGTGTACTGCGAGCCGAAATCGAGGATGAGAATGCGAGAGAGCGCCGCCGGGTTCACGGGGTGGAATCGCCGACGCGCGGCTGGATAAAAGGATCGTCGGGACCGCGATTGATTGGGCCGAGCTGACCCTGCCCGCTCGCGCCGCG
>JBBSUP010000006.1:0-67747 GCA_038234295.1 Chthoniobacterales bacterium | reverse complement strand
TGGCTTGCCAGTCCACTCCGTTGATGAACTCGCGCGACTCGTTCAGCCTTCAGCCTTTGGTCTACGTCGTGGCTTGCCAGTCCACTCCGTTGATGAACTCGCGCGACTCGTTCAGCCTTCAGCCTATGGTCTACGTCGTGGCTTGCCAGTCCACTCCGTTCCCGCCAGCGGTGGCTAATCTTGCTCGTGTTAAATGGCTTAAGTGAACTCGCCGCCCTACCCTATCTCCGAGCGACCCATGCCCTGCACGAACTATTTCCACGTTGACGTCTTCGCCACTCGGCCCTTGACGGGGAATGGGCTGGCTGTCTTTCTCGGCACAGACGGATGGCCCGCGTCTCTCATGCTGCAAGTCACACAGGAAATGAGACAATTCGAATCAATCTTTCTCTCCGAAGTAAGCGCGAACGGAGCGACGGCTCGTATTTTCACTGTCGAGGAGGAACTTCCGTTTGCCGGGCATCCAGTGTTGGGCGCCGCTGCCGTGCTACATCGCCAGCTTCATCCGGAGAGCCAATCGAGGACATGGAATTTGAGGTTGTTGTCAACTACGATCGCAGTTTCAACTACGAGTAATGGCGCCGCGCATCTGGCAGAGATGGATCAGGGGGAAGTTGTCGTCGGCGCTGTAGTATCCGGCCAGGAATTGCAAGCAGTGCTGGAGCGGCTTGGCCTTGATAGGACCGATCTAGTACAAGGGCTCCCGGCTCAGGTGCTATCTACCGGGTTGCCATACCTTATCCTCCCGGTCCGAGCCGAATCACTTTCACGAGTTCGAGTAAACGGCCCTGACTTAGAGACACTGTTGCTGTCGGTGGGTGCAAAGTTTGTGCTGGTTCTCGACCCCGCTGGACGAGAATTGCGCACATGGGACAACCGCGGCCGAGTGGAAGACGTGGCAACGGGGAGTGCTGCGGGGCCAGTGGCGGCGTACCTCTTTGCGCACAACCTGGCTGATCCGAAAGCACCCTTAGAACTCGCTCAAGGCCGATTCGCGAATCGCCCAAGCAAGATCAGGGTTCAGCAAGACTTTCGGAACAGGCTGCTGGTCAGCGGCGAGGTGTGGCCCGTTGCACAGGGCTCACTGGAAGCAACGTCGCCATAAACACGTATCGTGAGAGTGCCATCTAAGCCTTTCCTCGAGCGGACGTCCACCAAAGGCCTCGTCCGGGTGCCGCCGACACTCATGGCAAGCGGTAGGTGTTAAGACATGCATCGCGATTTCATCATGCGCCTGATCGAGCAGGTGGCTGCGCTTTTGGCGAGCGCTATCGCAAAGGAGCGTGCTGGTCTGCACTCCCAAGCGAGGACAGACCTTGAGGAGAAGGCGCGGCAGACGATCGGGATGGGACTTGCTGACGTGAGACGCCTCTCGCCCGAAGCTGTTTCGGAGCTGTTGGCAAGTTCCGGTGGTTTACGCTATGGGCGCTCCGTCATCCTTGCGGAGTTGCTCCTGCACGATGCCGCCAACTCCCCGGGCGGTGAGGAGAGCGCCGATGCCTTCCTCAATCATCTTCATGCCTTTTGCCTGCTTTCGGATGCGGTCGATAAGCTGGCGGAAGAAGATCAGGCAGTCTACCGCCCCAAGCTGCAGGCGCTGGCCGCGCGCCTGAAAGGGAGGCCGGCACATCCGTACGTGAGCGTGAAGCTCACCGAATATGAGGCGCGCACCTAACCCGATGAAGGGAATCCAGCGGCGGATGAAGGGGGCGCAGACGGCCCCTTCTACTGGAGGGATGAGCTCCGCGCATCCCATGGAGACGACTCTGAACGGGTGGAACGCCCAGCCTCGTTCGCGGAGCTCCGTCCTCCAGGATTGCCTAACGAGTAAAGGCACGCTATTCCTCGCCGCTGCCTAACTTCCCTAGGACGCTGAAATCTTCCAAGGTTGTCGTGTCGCCAGTAACGGTTTGGCCGCTCGCGATCTCTTTCAAAAGCCGGCGCATGATCTTGCCGCTGCGCGTCTTCGGCAGCGCTTCGGCGAAACGGACTTCGTCCGGCTTTGCGATCGCGCCGATCTGCACGCCGACGTGCGCGCGGAGTTCCTTCTTGAGCGCGGCGGTGGGCGCGATGCCGCCTTTCAGGGTAACGAACACGACTACACCCTGGCCCTTGATTTCATCCGGGCGCCCGACGGCAGCGGCTTCGGCGACCTTCGGATGACTGACGAGCGCGCTCTCGATTTCGGAGGTTCCGAGTCGATGGCCGGCGACGTTCAGGACATCGTCGATGCGGCCGACGATCCAGAAGTAACCATCCCTGTCCCGGCGCGCGCCGTCGCCGGTGAAGTAGCTGCCTTTAAATTCGCTCCAGTATTGTTTCCGGTAGCGCGCCGGGTCGCCGTAGATGTTGCGCAGCATCGAGGGCCAGGGCCGCTTCACGATTAGCTTCCCGCCGACGTTCACGCCGACTTCGTTCCCCTGCCCATCGACGATCGCGGCATCGACGCCGAAGAAAGGCAGGGTCGCGCTCCCCGGTTTAGTCGGCGTCGCGCCGGGCAGTGGGGTGATCATGATCGCGCCGGTCTCGGTTTGCCACCAGGTGTCGACGATCGGGCAACGCCCGCCGCCGATGACCTTGTGATACCACATCCAGGCCTCGGGATTAATCGGCTCGCCGACCGAGCCTAACAATCGCAGCGACGAGAGGTCGTGCTTTTTCACCCACTCGTCGCCCCAGCGGATGAAGGCGCGGATGGCAGTCGGTGCGGTGTAGAGAACGCTGACGGCGTATTCCTCGATCAGGCGCCAGAAGCGATCGGGCTCGGGCCAGTTCGGGGCGCCTTCATACATGAGCACGGTCGCGCCGGCCGCGAGCGGGCCATAGACGACATAGCTATGACCGGTGACCCAGCCGACATCGGCGGTGCACCAGTAGATATCTTCTTCGCGCAGATCGAAGACATACTTACAAGTGACATAACTCCCGACGAGATACCCGCCGGTGGTGTGGAGGATTCCCTTCGGTTTCCCGGTCGACCCGCTGGTGTAGAGGATGTAAAGCGGGTGTTCGCTGTCGAGCGCGGCCGGCGCGCAGTCGGCGTCGACGTATTCGAGCTCGCGATGCCACCAGACGTCGCGCCCTTCCTCGATATGAATTTCGTTCCCGGCGCGACGGAAGACGATCACACGCTTGATCGAGGTCTTTCCTTTGAGCGCTTCGTCGACGTTTTGCTTCAATGGCACAATCGCGCCCCGTCGGTAGCTGCCGTCCGCGGTGATGACCGCAGTCGCACCGCAATCGGCGATGCGATCGCGGATGCTCTCCGCGCTGAAGCCACCAAAAACGACCGAGTGGATCGCACCGATCCGCGCGCAGGCGAGCATCGCGATCGCGGCCTCGGGAATGGTCGGCAGGTAGATGATGACGCGGTCGCCCTTTTTGATTTTGTTCCGCTTGAGGACGTTCGCGAAACGGCAGACGTCGCGATGCAGTTGTTGATAAGTGAGCGTGCGCTTCTCGCCCGGCTCGCCTTCCCAGATGATCGCGGCCTTGTTCCGGCGCGGGCCGGTGAGATGCCGATCGAGGCAATTCTCGGAGACGTTCAGCTTCCCGCCGACGAACCATTTCGCGAACGGCGGTTTCCATTCGAGGACCGTCTTCCACGGCTGCTGCCAGGTGAGTTCCTTCGCCTCGCGCGCCCAGAATTTATCCGGCTTCGCAATCGATTCGCGGTAGAGGCGCCGGTATTCCTCGAGGCTGCCGATGCGCGCGTTTTTGGCAAAGCTGTGCGCGGGTTTGAAGACGCGGGTTTCCTTTAGGTGGGACTCGATGTTGTTTTCCATGGGCGAAGGGCAGCGTAGCGAGTGCCCGCGATCGGCTCAATCCAAAGTTCGAAGGATAAAGCGCGGGCGCGCGGGTTGTCATTCCGAGGCGGCGCAGCGCGCTGAGGGAACTCGCAGGCGCGGCCGACGCCGATTTGGAATTGCACGATCGCAGGACGCTTGTGAGGTCCCTCGCCGCGCTGCGGCGGCTCGGGATGACAACCGTGACGCTCGAGTCTTCGCCATGCGCGGATTCCCGGTTTGAGTTTCCCCGCGCCCCCGCCGAACCTCCCGGATGAGCGAGCACGTTTACAAGAAGCTGGAGTTAATCGGATCGTCGAAAGAAGGCATCGAAGACGCGGTCCAAAACGCGCTCGCGCGGGCGAGCAAAACGATCCGCAACATGCGGTGGTTCGAGGTCGTGGAGACCCGCGGCCACATCGTCGAGAACAAGATCGATCACTGGCAGGTGACTGTGAAAGTCGGCTTCACGCTCGACGAATAACCGGCGAGCTCGCTAAGTTGTAGACGCTTCGCTCTGCGAAGCGCGGGTGTGCGCACGGCCTACTTTCTCGGGCGCGGATGAGCAGCGACATCAACACCCGCGTCGCCCAGAGGGCGACGTCTACAGCGCCGGTAGCCATCACGGCGCCCAATTAGAATCGCGATGACGGAGCATCCCGCTCCACGCCGCTATTCGTCCTGCGTTTGCGTCGCCTGGTAGATTTTCATCGCGCCGAAGACGAAGAGCGCCGGTTTTAGCGCCAGCAGGGCGAGCCGAACGACGAACCCAAACAGCCGAAACACCGGCAGCCGATCGATGATAAATCCCGCGGCCACGCCGTAGAGCAACGACTTCGTCGGATTCGCGCGCACAAAATCCTCGGTCTGCCCAACCACTTCGCCCCACTGATCGCGGACGTAGTTAATGCCTCGTTCCGCCATGTCTCCGGTTTCGCCGATCGCTTGTTCGCTGTCCATATGTCCTATTCTTCGGATGCTGAGGGTGTTTTGCGCGTCCCGAAATGCGTCTATCGCAGCAACATCCAGAGCGTGCGTGCGCCGTTCCCGGGCGGGAAATCGGGGAGCCGCGCGCCGGGCTGCAAACTTCCCGCGCGTCGCGTCGTTTTCAGGCAGTAACGCGCCATCACTTCCAGCGCCCGCGCATCGAGACGCGTGCAGTTTGTGGAAAGCAGAATGCGCGCGTCGCGGGTCGCGACCTCCAGCGCGGCAAGGAGCAAATCCTCGAAGTCACGCTCGACCTGCCACGATTTCCCCGTGTGCGACCGCGAGAACGTCGGCGGATCGAGAATGATGCAATCGAAGGTCTCGCCTTTCCGCGCGAGCCGCGGGAGCACGCGCAGGACGTCATCGGCGAGGAACCGATGTTGCTCGGTCGCAATCCGGTTGAGCGCGAAATTGTCGCGCCCGCGATCGAGCGATTTCCGGGACAGATCGAGGTTGAGGGTCGCGCCGCCGCCGAGCGCGGCGACGACCGAGAAGGAGCAGGTGTAGGCGAAACAGTTGAGTGTGCGCTGGGGCGCGAGGCGCCTAACGAACTGCCGGTTCTCGCGCTGATCGAGAAAGAGCCCGGCCGAATAACCCGCGCCGAAGTCGATCGCATAGTGCAGCCCCCGCTCCGAGACGGTGCGCTCGAGCGGAAGCGAAGCGTCGCCGCGAAGGAGCCGCGGCGCGTTCCGCTCGGCATTTTGTTTCGGCAAATAGCGGCCAAAAACGCGCTCGAACGGCGTGTCCGCGAGCCGCGACCATTCGGCTAACTCGCTGGAGAGCCGCTCGCGCGCGGCCTCGGTCTTGTAGGAAATAAGTGCATCAACGCCGTAGCGCTCGACCCAACCATCCGCGGCCGTCGCAAGTCGATGCGCGTCGGTTTTTTCCGCGGCAAAAGCAGCCGCGAGCGCGGGATCGATCCAGTCGTTCATGCGCGCGCGGGTCGGATTGTTGCCGCCGCGGATCGGCGCGTTACTTTGGCCACGGTCATAACATCTCCAGCGGCAGTGTCGGGTGGTTTCCTTTGAAAAAGCAACAGATCACGGTCCGCGTGCCCGCGACCACTTCGAATCTCGGCCCCGGTTTTGATTGCCTCGGCGTCGCGTTGCAAATCTACAACTACGTCACCGTTATCCGCACGGAGGGCGAGACCGTGCCGATGGCGCGCTCGGCGGCCCGAAAATATTTCAAGCGCGTCGGGATCGCGCCCTTCCCGTTTTCCTGCGCCGTCGACGGCGACGTCCCCGCCGCGCGCGGCCTCGGCAGCAGCGTCACCGTGCGGCTCGGCGTGCTCCATGCGCTCAACGCGCTCCTCGATCGGCCGCTGAAACGCGCGGAAATCTTCGCGCTCTGCGCTGAACTCGAAGGTCATCCCGACAACGCCGCGCCAGCGGAGTTCGGCGGCTTCGTCGCAACCCGCGCCGCCCGTCCGCAATGTTTCCCGGTCGAAGCCCGTCTTCGTTTCGTGCTTCTCATTCCCGACTTCGAAGTGAAGACGAAGGAAGCCCGGAAAGTTTTGCCTAACGAGATCGACCGGGCGCGTGCGGTCGAGTCTTGCGCCAACGCCTGCGCGATCACCGCCGCGCTGGCGAGCGCGAATTACCAGAACCTGCGGGGCGCGTTTGGCGATCATCTGCATCAGCCTTTTCGAGCAAAGTTCGTTCCGTTTCTCGATCGCGTGATCGCGGCGGGCGAAGCGGCCGGCGCGCTCGGCGGTTTCCTCAGCGGCTCCGGGTCCACGATCATCTGCGTGACCCTCCGGTCTGCGAAAAAAGTCGCCGAGGCGATGGCCAAAGCCTCCGGGTTGCGCGCGCCAGAGACTCGCGTCACGACCGCCGATAACGACGGCGTGCGCATCGTCATTTCCATCCTCCATCCCGATGCGGCGCTGGCTTGAAAATCTCGAGCAGTTCGCGATCGACGTCATCCTCGGGCGCGCGCACGGCTTCCGCGCGGGGTTGTTGCGCGTTTTTCTTTATCTCCTCTCGCTCCTCTACACGCGGATCGTGCAGCTCCGGCTGTTTCTTTACCGGAAGCGCATTTTTCGCGAACGCGCGCTCGGTTGCCTCGTCATCAGCATCGGGAATTTGACCGTCGGCGGAACTGGGAAAACGCCGATCGTGGAGAAGTTCGCGCGCGCCTTGCAGATCGGCGGGCGGCGCGTCGCGATCCTTAGTCGCGGCTACAAGAGCGTCGCAAAACCGACGAAGCGGACCTGGCTCGATCGCCTGTGCGGGAAAGAGCCCGACCCGCCGCGGATCGTCTCCGACGGCCAATCGTTGCTCCTCGATTCCCTCACCGCCGGCGACGAGCCCTACATGCTCGCGAGCAACCTCAAGGACGTGATCGTGCTCGTGGACAAGGATCGCGTAAAGAGCGGCCTCTACGCCATCCGCGAGATGAAAGCGGACACGCTCCTGCTCGATGACGGCCTGCAATATCTGCACCTGAAACACCGGCTCGACATCGTCCTCATCGATCGGCAGGCGCCGTTTGGAAACGAGTTCCTCCTCCCGCGCGGGACCTTGCGGGAGCCGCCGCGGAATCTGCGGCGCGCGAGTTACATCTTCATCACGAAAGCGACGGGCGAGCCGAACGACGAGTTGATCGCGCGGATTCGACGATACAATCGCACCGCTGAGATCATCGAGTGCGCGCACCAGCCGCTCTATCTCCAGGACGTTTACACCGGCGAGCAGCTCCCGCTCGATCGGCTCACGGACACGTATATCGGGAGCTTTTGCGGCATCGCGGTGCCGGAAAGTTTCGAGGACGGCCTGCGCAAACTCGGCGCGAAGATCGAGCTCGCGAAACGCTTCGCCGATCATCATCGCTACAGCGAGGCGGAGCTGCAGAGTTTCATTAACCGCTGCATCCGCCGCGACGTGGACATGATCGTGACCACGGAAAAGGACGCGGTCCGTTTCCCGCGGCTCGTGAAACCGGAAGTGCCGATTTATTTTCTGCGGGTCGAAATCCTCATCCTGAGCGGCCACGAAACCTGGGCGGACTGCGTCGCGCGCATCTGCCAGCCGCAGCCGATGTTGTCGCCGGAGCGATTCTTTTCCTGATGAAGAAGAAGATTTTAATTTGGAAACCAGAAAACCAGAAAGGAGACAGGAGGCGATGAATCAGGAAAATAGGAAGGAAAGTTTGCTTAGCCGCTCCCCTTTCTGGCTTCCTGGTTTCCAAATTCTCCACCCTGCATTCCTGCGTTCCTTATTCATCTTTTGCATTTGAATTCGAAAGCCAGAAAACCAGGAAGAAGACAGGGAGCGATGAATGAGGAAAATAGGAAAGCAGGAAAAAGCGTCGCCGTTGGTGCTCGTCTCCTTCTGGCTTCCTGGCTTCCAAATTCCCTTCTTTTTCCTGCTTTCCTGCTTTCCTAATTCATCCTTCCGCATGAGCAAAAAAGCCGTCCTCACCGTTGAAGGAAAAGACCTCGCCGTTTCCAACCTCGACAAGGTCCTCTGGCCGAAAACCGGGTTCACCAAGGGCGAGATGATCAACTACTACATCCAGATCGCCCCGGTCCTCCTGCCGCATCTGAAGGATCGGCCGCTGACGATGAAGCGGTATCCGAACGGCGTGGAGCAGCAATTTTTCTACGAAAAGAACTGCCCGACGCATCGCCCGAAATGGGTGAAAACGACGGCCGTGTGGAGCGAAGGGAACAAGCGCGACATGGATTACTGCCTCGCGCAGGATCTGCCCACGCTGGTCTGGGCGGCCAATCTCGCCGACATCGAATTGCACACTTCGCTGTCGCGCAAAAAGAATGTCGCCCGCCCCACGATGATGGTCTTTGATCTCGATCCCGGCGCGCCCGCCGACATCGTGCAGTGCTGCCAGGTGGGGCTCTGGCTACGCCAAATTCTGGAGACGATGAAGTTGCAAAGTTTCGCGAAGACTTCCGGTTCGAAGGGTCTGCAAATTTACGTGCCGCTGAACACGCCGGTCACCTACGACGAGACGAAAGCGCTCTCCCACGCGCTCGCCGAATTCCTTGAGCGCGAACATCCGCAGCTCGTCGTTTCGAAAATGGCGAAGGCGCTGCGGAAGGGAAAAATCTTTGTCGACTGGAGCCAGAACGACGAACACAAAACGACGGTGAACGTCTACTCACTCCGCGCGAAGGACGAGCCGACCGCCTCGACGCCGGTCACTTGGGACGAGGTCGAAAAAACGCTGAAGAAAAAGAGCGCGAAGCTGCTCACGTTTCATTGTTCCGAGACGCTGAAGCGGGTCGAAAAGATGGGCGACCTCTTCTCGCCGGTCGAGACGCTCAAACAAAAGTTACCCAAGAAATGGGAACTGTAAAGAAGGACCCGCACGGGCGCGGCAGCGCCCTCCCTTTGTCCTGTCATTCTGAGTGAAACGAAGAATCTCTGACTGCCTCATGCGTGGCCCGCGACAGAGCCTGCATGAGTAAGAGGACGTCTAAAAACTGGGTCATTCCGAGCGGAGCGCAGCGCAGTCGAGGAATCCCGTGGAGTGAGCTTTCAGGTTTCGCCACGGGATCCCTCGACTCCGCCCCGCAGCCGCGGGGCTCCGCTCGGGATGACACGTCTTTTTAGACGTCCTCTAACGCTCAGAGATCCTTCGCATTTGCTCAGGATGACAAAGCGAAGGGGGACGCGTTGTGCAATCAGACCATTCCCGCGTCGCCCGACGCGGATTGGCCTAACGCCCCCCCTTTGGCCTAACGACGCCGCTCTGGCCTAATGACCCCGCTTCCATCCTTGCGACGTCCTTCTCAATCGGCGCAGGTTCAGGATCACAATCGTGGCGCGGCGATGTGGTAGCTTCCGCCATGTCCGATGCTTCCATTCCTTTGGTAATCGGCGCCGGGCCGGTGGGTCTCACGATGGCCTGCGAGCTGGCGCGCCACGGAGTCGGTTGCCGGATCGTCGATCAAAACCGCGAGCGCTCCCAAACCTCGAAAGCGCTCGGGATTTTCCCGCGCACGCTCGAGGTCTTCCACACCATGGGCGTGGTCGAGCAGATGCTCGCGGAGAGCAATCGCCTGCAAAGCCTCGTCATCCATCATGCCGCCGAGACGCTGGCGCAGATCGATTTCACCGGCGTCGCCAGCCCTTATCCCTTTGCGCTCGGTCTGCCCCAATCGGAAACCGAAAGGCTCTTGCTCGAACATCTGAGTTCGTTAGGCATCGAGGTCGAACGGGAGACCAGCCTGACGACGCTCGAGCAAACCAGCGAGGCGGTTCACGCCACCCTTCGGCACCCCGACGGCAGCCTCGAGACCTGCAGCACGCCCTGGCTGCTCGGCTGCGACGGCGCGCACAGCAACACCCGCCACGCGCTCGGTTTCGAATTCGAGGGCTCGCAGTATGAGGAGAGCTTCGTCCTCGCCGATGTGCGCATCGACACGGCGCTGCCGCATGATCGCATTCACCTTTTTCTCGGCGACGACGGCATTCTCGGCGCCTTTCCGTTCGGCGGCGAACGCTGGCGGATCGTCGCGAACATCGCCCCCGAGTCGCGCGAGCAGAATCTTCCCGAGGTCACTCTCGAAGAAGTCCAGCGCCTCACCCACGAACGCGGCTTCCACGAAGCGAAATTGAGCGATGCCGCCTGGCTTTCGCGTTTCCATATTTCGCACCGCAAAGTGCGCGACTTCCGGAAGCTGCGCGTTTTCCTCGCCGGCGACGCCGCGCACATTCACAGCCCGGCGGGCGGCCAAGGGATGAACACCGGCATCCAGGACGCGTTCAATCTCGCCTGGAAACTTGCGCTCGTGGTCCGCGGCCGGGCGCCCGCGCAGCTGCTCGCGAGCTACCAGCAGGAGCGCGAACCGGTCGTGCGCGGGGTGCTGAATCTCACCGATCGGATTACGCGGATGGTGACGATGCGAAACACCATTGCGCAGAGTGTCCGCGATTTTCTTCTGCCGATGGTGAGTGGTCTCGATTTCGTGGGAGGGAAAATCGCGGAGCGTCTTTGCGAATTGGATATCAGCTATCGCGCGAGCGCGATCGTCGAGAACCACGGCGGCGGCGCGCTCCGGGCCGGGGATCGCGCGCCCGATTTCGAAGTCCGCGACGAGCAGAATGTGGCGCGCCGGTTATTCGATCTGCTCCGCACGCCGCGGCATGTGCTCTTGCTCTTTCTCGGGGCGACGCACGAGGCGCCGACGGATGATAGCTGCCTCAAAGATCTGCCGGCGGAGCTGATCGACACCTACCGGATCACGCGCGGCGAGAGCAACCGCCCGACGGACTTGCGCGATCTCAGTGGACTCACGCACGCCGCCTGCGGTCTCACTGCGGGGGGAATCATGCTCGTCCGGCCGGACGGCTATATCGCCTACCGGAGCGATGAGCTCGATCTGCCAAAGTTGCGCGCTTATTTCACGCGCCACTTCGCTGCCTAGCGCAGGGAAGAAATTGCACGCGCGGCAGCGCGTCCCTCCGGAGGGACGTGCTTCGCACGTCGAGGATGACTTCGCATGTCACCACCTGGGGTGACGTTGGTCTAGTAGCGCCCGACGTAGCGGCCGTGCACCCAGACGCGCGAGCCGCCGCGGTAACGGTAACGTCCGTCCTGCCAGACGTAACGAACGCCGCGTGAGGAATAGTAACGGCCGTGGGTGTAATAAGGGCGATCAGCGACCACCACTCCGACGGACGTCCCGCCGTAGTAGCCGGGCCCCGCGACTCCGGTCCCGCCGACATATCCAGTGCATGCGCTGCCGAGGAAGGCCACGCCCAATAAAAGTAAAACGGATTTTTTCATAACTTTTTTGGAGAAGCCGCCAGGGACCTCTCCGCAACTTATTCGGGAGCAGAGCAGAGAAAGGATGGGTTTTATGGAAAATGCCGGGAACGCGAATCGCGCCTAACGAACTCCCACGGTGGGGTCGGCGCCGGACGTTTCCCCGCGCGCCCGCGCCAGCGAAACTTGTAATGTTCCGCTTTCACCTCCCGGAATTTTACCGGCTGCTCCGGCGTAAGGTGGCGGGAAATCTCGGCGACGGAGCGTTCTTCGAGATCAAGCAGAATTCATTAAAGGCGGTAGGCGGGCGCGAGTTGGCCAAGCAATTTGTCGAGCAACTCTTTCCCGGCGCGACCGTATCAGCGGTCGCCAGATCGGTTTCGGTGCGCACACGCTGTTCGATCGCGCCCGCAGTTTCCTCATCGAAATCGGCGAAGTTACACACAAAGTTCCAATCCCGATGTTCGCCTAACGAGTCGGGAACGATCGGATTCCCGGCGTCGCTGCGGCCGCGGAGCAACTCGCGGCAGAGAGATTTCGCGGGTCGATTCTTTGCGACTTCGCGGCTAAAATTGCGGCCTCAGATGAGTCGCGTTCGCCTTCTTTCCGACACTCTCGCCAGTCAGGTCGCAGCCGGCGAAGTGATCGAGCGCCCCGCTTCCGTGGTGAAGGAACTGGTCGAGAACAGCATCGACGCCGAGGCGCGGTCGATCGAGGTGATGATCAAACGCGGCGGCATTTCGCTCATCCGCGTGAGCGATGACGGCGTCGGGATGGATCGCGACGACGCGCTGCTTTGTCTCGAGCGTCACGCGACGAGCAAGATCCGCACGGCCGCCGATCTCGCGACCGTCGGCACGCTCGGGTTTCGTGGTGAAGCGCTTCCGAGTATCGCGAGCGTCGCCCGCTTTCGGCTGACCACGCGCGAGAAGGAGGCGCTCGCCGGGACGGAAATTCTGGTCGCGGGCGGGAAGCTCGAGACCGCGCGCGACGGCGGCGAAGCGCCCGGCACGCAGATCGAAGTGCGCTCGCTTTTTTACAATTTGCCGGCGCGCCGGAAGTTTCTTCGTTCCGAAAATACCGAGACGCGCCAGATCGAACATCAGCTCAATCTCCAGGCGATCGGGCATCCGGAGATCGCGTTTTCGTTTCTGCGCGACGAGCGGCTGGTCTTCCAACTGCCCGCGACCAAATCGCTCCGCGACCGGATTCGCGACTTGTTAGGCAGCGAGCTGCTCGCGCGCCTGCTCGAGGTCGAACCGGCCGCGCGCAGCAAAGTGCGGGTGACCGGTTTCATCGGCCAGGCGGGCGTGAGCCGGGCGACGCGCGCGCAGCAATTCGTCTTCGTAAACGGCCGCGCGATCGAGAGCCCGGTGCTGAGCGCGGCGCTGAAGGAGGGCTATCACACCGCGCTGATGAAGGGGCAATTCCCGGTGACGTTCCTGTTCGTCGCGCTCGATCCCGCCGAGGTGGATGTGAATGTGCACCCGGCGAAACGCGAAGTGCGCTTCCGCGATCCGCACGGCGTGCGCGAAGCCGTCGTTGCCGCGATCCGGCGCACGCTGGAGAGCGATCGCAGCACCTGGCAGGAGCAATTTCGCGGGCCACCGCCGGTTGAGCCCCCGTTCGTTAGGCCATTGGAAGCACGGCCCTCCGCGCTCGATCCGGAGCCGGCCTTCGCGATCGAGCCGACCGAGCTGCCGCGGCACGACGAGCATTTTGCGCCTAACGAGAAGCGACCGGCCGTGCCCGCGCACCGGTTCCAAATCCTCGGCGTCCTGAACAAGCTCTACGTCCTGATGGAGAACGCCGAAGGCCTCGTCCTGGTCGATCAACACGCCGCCCACGAGCGCATTCTTTTCGAGGAATTGCGTCGGCGGATGGAGGAACAAGGCGTGCCTTCGCAACGCCTGCTCCTGCCCCAGGTGATCTCCCTCGCGCCGCGCGATGCGGAATGGATCGAGCGCAACCTCGCGACGCTCCAGAAGATGGGCCTCGGGGTCGAGGAGTTCGGCCGGCACACCTTCAAGCTTGAAAGCCTGCCGCCGTTCCTGAGCGGCGCCGATCCCGCGCGCCTGCTCCAGGACGTGATCGACAGTCTGAAATCAGCCAGTCACAGCACCTCCCCGCTCCGCCTCGGCGAAGACATGATCGCGAAAACGGTTTGCCGCCACGCGGTCAAAGCGAACGACTTTCTCCGCCACGCCGAGGTGGAAAAACTGATCCACGACCTGCTCGATTGCGAGCTGCCGTATTGCTGCCCGCACGGCCGCCCGACGATGATCCAGATCTCGTTAGGCGAGCTGGAGAAGAAGTTCGGGCGGAAGGTGTAAGCGCGAGCGCACGTGTTGTCATCCCGAGCGCAGCGAGGGATCTCACCAGCGTTTGCCGGCGCTACCGGGACCGAGTCGAGCAACGCTGGCGAGATCCCTCGCCGCGCTTCGCCGGCTCGGGATGACAATATCGCGGTCGGGAAAATGATCTCGCGCCGGCTCGGGAAATTGCACACTGCGCAACCGTCCCTACGATGAAGTCCATGTCTGGCACCCTCGCTTCTCTCCTGTTCTTGATCAGTTGCCTCCTCGTTCTGCCAGCCCGCGCGGGGACGGTTGCCGGCGCCACGGCGGGGTCGCCTCCCGCGCCCGACAAGAGCCAGTACAATCTCTTCAACCCCACGCCTAACGAACTCCTGCGGAGCTATTCCGCCGATCGGCCGAGTCAGTCGACCGGGCCCTACACAGTGGACGCCGGGCACTATTACTTCGAGGCGAGCGCGGTCAGCTACCTCTTCGATCAACCCGGCGACGGCACGACGGTCCGCCAGTGGAACGTGCTCCCGGTCACTCTGCGCATGGGACTCACCGACAACGTCGCGATCACCTCGGGAATAACTCGATCGAAGGCGGAATCGGGATTCCGTTTCAGGTCGCCTTTCCCGGCGGGTTCGGGCTCGGGCTCGAGACCGGCGTGCAGTTCGTCCGCGCGGCCGGGAGCGGCTACGACACGGCCTTTTTCAATACCGTCCTCATCGGCCACACGCTCTTCAGCGACAAGCTCAGCGGCTACGCGGAATACTACGATGTCGTGACCGCGAACTCCGCGACGACGCACGCCGCCTTCATCGATGCCGGGCTGGTTTACCAAATCCTGCCGAACGCCACGATCGACGCCGGCTGCAACTTCGGCCTCACCGAGGCCGCGCCTGATTACCAACCATTCGTCGGTTTCAGCTTCCGTTTCTGATCCACGAAATAAGACGTGCAACTTACGTCGCTTCTCCGCAGGATGCCGCGCATGAACTTCAATAAAAACATCGGCATGATCCTGCTCGCGGTTTACCTCATCATGGTCGGCATCGTCGCGCTGACCGGGATGCCGTTCGGGATCGTGCCGGCGATCGTCGCGCTCGTCGCAGGCATCTTCATCCTGATCGGGCGCTGACCCTTTTCGTTAGGCATCCGGGGAGACTCGCCTGGCAACGCCGTAGTTCAGGAAACAAAAAGCCCGCTTCCCCTCGCGGCGACGCGGACTCCTGTTTGATTGTCTCGCGGGTTAACTGAGCCGGCTCACGGCCAGGCTGCCGTTGCCGCTCCTGTTCCCGTTCCCGTTAGGCGAGATCGCCGCCAGCGGAGCGAGCTCCGCTTTCGAGATCGACAGCGCCCCGGCGGGACTGCGGCGAAGTTCGGCCTGGGCGAGCACGGTTTTCGCCGCTTCGTCTTGCAGATCGGGCCCGTAGCCGTGCTTTGAAAGCCCGGCCGTTGCTGCGCAGCCGTTACGGCGCAGGATGCGCCTTATCCTTTCGGCGTCGCGCCGGCGAGATGACCACAGATCACACGGATGCAGAAGTGCTGAAGAAAACATCCGCGCCATCCGTGGTTGAAAATCTACGGGCGATAGCTGGAGGCTGCGTAAATCGGCGCAAGCTGGAAGCCTGCACTACGTTCAGTACTTGTTTGTGAGTAAAAGCCCGGTCAGGGCCGGCCGCTGGCGGGCGGCATGAAGAAGTAGGCCGCGTTGTGCGGGTAAGGAATGCTGCCGACGAGGTCGGTGTCCCGGTCGAGGGCGACGGCCCAGCCGAAGAAAGCGCCCATCCGGCCGTCACTCGCGAGGAGCGCGCCGGTTTCCTTCCAGTTACCCCCTGCCTGGCGGAAGAGGTAGGCTTTCCCCTGCTGGGAATTCTGGCCCACCGTGTCTTCGGGAGCGCCGACGATGGCCTTCGTGCCGGAGAGGGCGACGGAGGCGCCGAAGCCGTCGTTCGCCCGGCCGTCGTGCGCGCTGATCTTTTGGGTCTCGGTGAGGATGCCGCTGGCGACGGCGAAGCTGTAAACCGCGCCGATCGCGGAGAAGCCGTTGACCGCAGCGTCGGGCGCGCCGACGAGCGCGAGGCCGCGGTCGAGCGCCAGCGCAGTGCCGAATTCGTTGCCGAAATCGCTGTCGCTCCCGGTAACGCTCTGCGTCTGGGTCCAGGTGCCGTTCGCCCGCGCGAAGACGTACACTTTGCCGGTGAAGTTGGCTTTAACCGGGGCGCCGACCAGGAGGGTGGAATTCTGGAGGGCCACGGCGTCGCCGAAATGGTCGAAGGCCGCGCCGTCGCCGGCGGTGAGCTTCTGGGTTTGTTTCCAAGTGCCATTGGTGAGGGTAAAGACGTAGGCGCTGCCTTGGTAGAGCTGGCCGTTGGGGCTGGAATAACTGGCGGTGACGACGAGCGTGCGGCCGGAGAGGCCGACGGCTGTGCCAAAGCGATCGCCAGCGGCGCCGTCGCTCGCGACGAGCTTCTGGGTTTGCGCCCAGCTGTCGCCTTGTTTCTGGAAAACATAAGCCGCTCCCTGGCCGGAAGCGCCGTTGATGCCTGCGCCCGAGGCGCCGACGAGCAGCGTGTCGGCGGCGAGCGCGACGGCGTTGCCAAAGCCGTCGCCGGTGATGGTGTCGGCCCCGGTCAGCTCCTGCGTCTGGGTCCAGATGCCGCTGGTCTCGGTGAAGATGTAGGCGGCGCCTTTGTAACCATTCGCGCCATTTGCGCCGATGAGGGCGGTGGTGCCCTTGAGCGCGAGCGCGCGGCCGAAGCCGTCTGAGGGCGTCTGGTCTGTCGGAAGCACTTTCTGCTCTTGCAGCATGGTCTGGGTTGGCAGCGGGAACTGGTCGCGACCGGCCTGGGCGCTCGCCTCGGTCGAAAGGCGTGGGGCCAGAAGGAGAGCGGCGGCGAAGAGGAAGGACGGTAAAGCAAAGGAGCGCGCGAAGGCGGAGCGAGAGGTGGAGTTCATTTCTTGGGGCATGGTCCGGATGCTACGGGCACCGCCGGCCAGAATGCAATTTCATTTCCCGCAGAAGCGAAAATTGCAGGGGGTGTCGAGCGATGCGATCTTTTTGCGCCGCGACGACGGGCGAAATTTGTATCGGTTGAGAGCGCGATTAACGTGCGCGCATGGCGGCACAACCTGAGCCAGAAATCACTCCCGAGGTCGTCGCCAAGCACGGCCTAACGAGCGAAGAATTCGAGCGCGTCCAGCGTATCCTCGGCCGCGCGCCGAACTTCACCGAGCTGGGGATTTTCTCGGTCATGTGGAGCGAGCATTGCTCGTATAAGAACTCGCGGCGCGAGCTGAAAAAATTCCCCACGACCGGGCCGAACATCCTCGTGAAGGCCGGCGAAGAAAATGCCGGCGTGGTCGATATCGGCGACGGCTGGGCGGTCTGTTTCAAGATCGAATCGCACAATCACCCGAGCGCGATCGAGCCGTTCCAGGGCGCGGCCACGGGCGTGGGCGGAATCATTCGCGACATCTTCACGATGGGCGCGCGCCCGGAGTTTTCCCTGAACTCGTTGCGCTTCGGACCGATCGCCGGCGACTCGCCGAACGTGGCGACGAATCGCCGTCTTTTTCAGGGCGTGGTCGCAGGCATCGCGCACTACGGCAACTGCATTGGCGTGCCGACGATCGGTGGCGAGATTTACTTCGACGAAAGCTTCGAGGGAAATCCGCTGGTGAACGTTTTCTGTCTCGGCTCGCTCCGGCACGAGCAGCTCGCGCGCGGCGCGGCCAGCGGCGTGGGCAATCCGGTTTTCTACGTCGGCGCGGAGACGGGGCGGGACGGTTTGGCAGGCGCGGCTTTTGCCTCCCGCGAGCTGACCGAAGAATCGCGCGAAGACCGGCCCGCGGTGCAGGTGGGCGATCCTTTTAAAGAGAAGTTGCTCCTCGAAGCGTGCCTGGAATTACTCGCGACCGACGCCGTCGCCGGCATCCAGGACATGGGCGCTGCGGGGCTCACCTGCTCGACCTGCGAGACCGCGAGCCGCGGCGGGACTGGGGTGGAAATCGACCTCGCGAAAGTGCCGAAGCGCGAGACCGGCATGACGCCCTACGAGATTCTGTTGAGCGAATCGCAGGAGCGGATGTTGATCATCGCGCACAAGGGCAAGGAGGGAGTCGTTAGGCGGATTTTCGAAAAATGGGACGTGCCCTGCGCCGAGATCGGCCGTGTCACGGATGACGGCATGATGCGTGTGCTCAACAACGGCGCGGTCGCCGCGGAAATCCCCGCGAAGCCGCTCGCGGATGAGGCACCGCTTTATTCCAGAGAAGCAAAAAAACCGACCGCGGATTACGCGGATTACACGGATGAGGAATTGCTTCGAAAAATATCCGCGCCATCCGCGAAATCCGCGGTTGAATCCCTTCGGCAGTTACTGCGCGATCCGACGATCGCTTCGAAGAACTGGGTTTACCGCCAATACGATCACATGGTGCGCACCGGCACGGTCGTTAGGCCGGGATCGGACGCGGCGGTTTTTCATCTGCGCGAGGCGAACAAATTCCTCGCCGCGACGACCGATTGTAACTCGCTCTACTGCCGGCTCGACCCGCGCGAAGGCGGCCGCATCGCGGTCGCGGAAGCTGCGCGCAACCTCACCTGCTCCGGCGCCACGCCCCTCGCCGTCTCGGATAATTTAAACTTCGGCAATCCCTACAAGCCGGACAATTTCTGGCAACTGCGCGAGGCGGTCGAGGGCATGGCGGAGGCCTGCCGCGAATTCAAAACGCCCGTGATTGGCGGCAACGTCTCACTCTATAACGAGAGCCCCGCCGGTGTGGTCGATCCGACCCCGACCGTCGCGATGGTCGGTCTGATCGAGCGCGAAGAATGGATCACCACCCAATATTTCAAAGCCGCCGGCGACGTCGTGATATTGCTCGGCGAATTCGGAAGTGAGCTTGGCGCTTCGCGTTATCTCAAGGTCATTCACGGCCAGAAAATCGGGCGGCCGCCGCGGCTCGATTACGCGCGCGAGATCGCGTTCCAGGAAGCGCTCCGCGAGTTGATCCAAAGCGGAAAAGTCCGGAGCGCGCATGACTGCAGCGAAGGCGGCCTCGCCGTCGCGCTCGCAGAGTGTTGCTTCAATCCCGCCGGCTTGATCGGCGCGCACGTGGACGTGGCGCGAGCTTCCAGCTTGCGAAGTTCCGTAGCAGAGCAGTCGGCAAGTAACGAATCAGGCGAAGGCGGCAGGGTGGAAACTCGCTCCACCGCTACAGAAACTCGCAAGCTGGAAGCTCGCGCCACGGCAGAAGCTCGCGCCACGCCGGGAGCCGCAACTATTTCGCGGCTCGATCAAATTCTCTTTAACGAAACGCAGTCGCGCGGTGTCATCAGTTGCATGCCCGAAAATGTCGCCGCGATCCTGGAGCTTTTGGCGCGTCGTCAGGTGCCGGCCACGCGGCTCGGCACGGTCGGCGGCGACGAGCTCGCGATCAACGCCGCCGGCGAGTCGCTGCGCTGGCCGCTCCGCGCGCTTCATGCCGGCTGGTGGAACGCCATCGCCGACGCGCTCGAGCCCAAAGCCCATGAAAATTGAAGAATCGCATACCTACGAAAAAGTGATCCTTGGCATTCAGGTGACGGGGTTTTGCTGCCTCCTCGCTGTCCTCTGGCTCGACGAATATCTCGACGTGCCTTTCCGCTTTCTTGGGGCACTAAAAACGCCGCTCCGCCCGCAGGAGTTCTGGTTCGAAGCCACCGCCACCCTCCTCGTGGCGATCGCGGTTATCTGCGCGACCCTCTGGGTTTTTCGCCGGCTCCGGATTCTTGAGAGCTTCATCCAGGTTTGCGGCTGGTGCCGGAAAGTGAACGTCGACGACGAATGGGTTTCGTTTGAGCAATACCTGCGCTGCGAGCACGAAGTCCTCGCCACACACGGCATCTGCCCGACCTGCCGCGCGAATGCCTCGAAGCCGGCTGCGGCGCGGACGACCGGCGTTTCCGCCTGAGCGGCGTCGCGCTGCCCGAGTCTCTAAAGCGAGCCACGCTTTCCCGCGCGCTTTTCCCTGCGAAGATTTGCGTCCCGCGCGAAGGTGCGGTTTCCTAGCTAAGAGCAGCTTCCGATTTTCCAAAAACTCATGGCCGAACTGCCAGCTTATTTCCCGCCTGCGCTCCCGCCGTATCCGATGCACGAGTGCGGCATCTTCGCCGTTTACGGGCATCCGAATGCGGCCGTGCTCACCTATTATGGACTCTTCGCGCTCCAGCATCGCGGACAGGAAAGTGCCGGCATCGTCACGAGCAACGGCCCCGGCACCAGCTTCAATCTCCATCGCGACATGGGCCTGGTCTCGCAGGTCTTCGGGCAGCCGGAGCTTGAGGCACTAAAAGGGACGCGCGCGGTCGGGCACACGCGCTATTCCACGACCGGTTCGAGCACGTTGAAAAACGCGCAGCCGTTCGTGGTCGATTGCTTCCGCGGCCAGCTCGCGATCGCGCACAACGGCAACCTCATTAACGCCGATGTCCTGCGCGATGAACTCGAGAGCAAAGGCTCGATTTTCCAGACTACGGCCGACAGCGAGATCATCCTCCATCTCCTCGCCCAGCCGGCCGCGAACGGGAATGGCATCCTGACCGCGCTCCGCCGGGTCGAGGGCGCGTTCTCGCTCATCATCATGAGCGAGCGCGAGATCATCGCGGTGCGCGATCCTTTTGGTTTCCGGCCGCTCTCGTTAGGCAAACTCGACGGCGCCTACGTCCTCGCCTCGGAGACCTGCGCGTTCGATTTGATTCACGCGGAGTTCATCCGCGAGATCGAGCCCGGCGAAGTCCTCATTATCAGCGAAGACGGGCTCCGTTCGGAATGGCCTTTCCGCGAGGAAGCACCGGCTTTTTGCATGTTTGAGTATGTTTACTTCGCGCGGCCGGACAGCATCATCGGCGGGATCAACGTCGCCAAGGTCCGGACGGAAATGGGCCGCGAACTCGCGCGCCGCTTTCCCGCCGAAGCCGATATCGTCGTACCGGTGCCCGATTCCGGAAACTACGCCGCGCTCGGTTTCGCCCAGGAGCTGAATATTCCCTACGAGCACGCCTTTGTCCGCAATCACTACATCGGGCGCACCTTTCTCCAGCCGAGTCAGCTCATCCGCGATTTCGATGTGCGGGTGAAACTGAATTTGATCAAGGAAGCGGTCGAAGGGAAGCGCGTCGTCGTGGTCGACGATTCGATCGTTAGGGGAACGACCGCCCGCGCGCGCGTGGTTAATCTGCGCGAGGCCGGCGCGAAGGAGGTGCACATGCGCGTGAGCTGCCCGCCGCATCGCTTCGCCTGTCATTACGGGATCGATTTTCCCGATCCGGAAAAGCTGATCGCGAATCAGAAGACGATGCCCGAGATCTGCGATTACCTCGGGGTGGACAGCCTCGCTTACCTCGATCTCGAAGGGATGATCAAGGCCACCGGGAAGCCGGCGAACGACTTTTGTCTCGCCTGTTTTACCGGCAACTACCCGCTGCCGGTCGACCCGGAGCTGGACAAGTTCATCATGGAAAAGCGCGGCACCCGGGCCAAGGCGCTCGCCGCGGAGCCGCAGCCGAGCCTCTTCGCCGGGCTGAAATAAGTGGCGCCGTCAACTCGTCTTCCCGAGCGCAGCCGAGGGATCCCGCAGCGCTGCTGTGAAGATCGCTCCACGGGATTCTTCGACTCCGCTTCGCCGCGCTCAGAATGACCGCGAGGAAAGCTTACGCCCGCGCGGGCGTTGACGTTGATCTCGGCAACCGCATCAAAAGCGGCATCCACGCACTCGCTAGGCAAACGCACGGACCGGAAGTGCTCGGCAAAATCGGTGGCTTCGGTGGACTGTTCGTGCCCAATTTTTCCGGCCTGCGCGAGCCGGTACTGGTCAGCAGCATCGACGGCGTCGGGACGAAATTGAAGATCGCTTTCGCGCTCGATCGGCACGACACGGTCGGCGCAGATTTGGTGAATCACTGCATCGACGACATCGCCGTGCTCGGGGCGAAGCCGCTCTTTTTTCTCGATTACATCGGCGCGGAGAAACTGGAGCCGCGTGTCTTTAATCAGATTCTGCGCGGTTTTACCAAGGCCTGCCGCGCCGGTGGCTGCGCGCTCGTCGGCGGCGAAACCGCGCAGATGCCTGGAATGTACCAGGCCGGGGAATACGATCTCGCGGGCTGCATCGTCGGCGTAGTCGATCGCAAAAAAATGATCGACGGCAGCCGGATCAAACCCGGCGACGTCCTTCTCGGGCTGCCCTCGAACGGTTTGCACACGAATGGCTACTCCCTCGCGCGCCGGATTTTCTTCGAGCAGATGAAGCTAAAACCGTCCGCGCGGATCGATGGTTTGCCGAAGTCGTTAGGCGAAGAACTGCTTCGCCCGCACCAGAACTACCAACCGGCGCTCGCCCAAGTAGCGGCCGGAAAGATGAAAGGCCTCGCGCACATCACCGGCGGCGGTTTAATCGATAATCTTCCGCGCGTGTTGCCGGACGACTGCGACGCGGTCATCGACTCCGCGAGCTGGAAGATGCCGAAGATTTTCCAACTCCTCCAGGAACACGGCCGCGTCCCGCGCGCGGAGATGTATCAGGTCTTTAATATGGGCATCGGCATGGTCGCGATCGTCGCGGCGAAGGACTCCGCCGCGATCGCAAAACAACTGCGCGCCAAAGGCATCGGCCGGATCGAGCGCGGCCGCGGCAAGGTGCAGTTGTCGACGCCTCCATAAACTTTAACCTTGCACTTACACCTACACTTACACTCCTGTTAAGAACCCCCGAAGGTGTAAGTGTAGGTGTAGGTGCAAGATCAAAGTCGCGGAAGCTGCGCGAGCCGCTGCAGGCTAAAACTGCACCTGCTGAAAATCGTAGCCGCTGCTACCGATCCACACCTCGGTCACTTTCGTTGGAACCGTTGAAGCGCGCCATCAGGGTTCTCGCGAGAAGCTGCTGAATGCCGATTATTTTGCGCGTCTCTATTTTTCAGCGAAATTCACCGGCATGTTCGGGAGAGGTGGTGACGGGGGAGGCGCGGGTGTTGCCGTCGCTACTGGCGGCGGGAGCCACCCCCGCGCTTCGCAGAGCGAAGCGTCTACAGCGAATAGCTGCGCGGACGAAGGGTGACAACTTCCCGGCGGCGTCCTAGTTTTCGCCCATGGAGAAGCGCGCGTTCGGCAGAACAGGCATGCAGGTTTCCGTCCTCGGTTTCGGCGGCGCGGAGATCGGCCACGAAGGGATCGACGAGGCAACGGTCGAGCGATTGTTAGGCAGCGCGCTCGATGCTGGACTCAACGTCATCGACACCGCGGAGTGCTATGGCAACAGCGAGGAAATGATCGGCAACACGATGAGCACCCGTCGCGAGGAGTTTTATCTTTTCACCAAGGTCGGTCATCCGCACGGCCAGGAAAGCGGCACGGATTGGTCGCCCGGTTCCATCCTTGAAAGCATCGAGCGCAGCCTGCGCCGACTTCGCACCGATCGCGTGGATTTGGTGCATCTGCATAGTTGTTCCGAAGCGGTTTTGAAAAAAGGCGACGTGATTTCCGCGCTCCAAACTGCGCGGGAAAAGGGCTACACCCGTTTCCTCGGCTACAGCGGCGACAGTCACGCCGCGCAGTATGCGGTGGAATGCGGCGCCTTCGATTCACTCCAGACTTCGGTGAATATCGCCGACCAGGAAGCGATCGAGCACGCCATCCCGGCGGCGCAGAAAAAGGAGATGGGTGTGATCGCGAAACGCCCGATCGCGAACGCCGCCTGGAAGACCGGGCGGAAGCCGAAGAATTCCTATCATCAGACTTACTGGGAGCGGCTGCAAAAGTTGCGCTACGACTTCCTGGCGAACGGCGAGCTTGAGAAAGCCGTGGGGATCGCGCTCCGCTTCACCCTCAATGTCCCGGGGGTCGCGACGGCGATCGTGGGCACGACGAAGCCGGAGCGCTGGGAACAAAACGCGCGACTGCTCACCGCGGATCCGTTAGGCAGGAACGAGTTCGCAGAAATCCGTGAGCGCTGGGAAGACGTCGCGCCGCAGACCTGGATCGGACAAACCTGAGCGACTTTTCGTTAGGCGAAGATTGTTCGTTAGGCGAAGAAGGTTCGCCGAGAGCAGTCAAACGATCGTGTCATCCCGAGCGGAGCCGAAGGCGGAGTCGAGGGATCCCGTGGCACTACTGAAAGCTCCCTCCGCGGGATTCCTCGACTCCGCTGCGCTCCGCTCGGAATGACCGAGTTTTCGCGCACTAAAGTCCGCTGCTTTTGGAAGCCTCGGCGCGCCAGATCGGGCCGCCTTTTTGATAGGGCGGCATCCGTTCTTTGGACTTGAGCGCGGGCATCTTGCCATCGGCGATGCGGAAGATCGGCAACATTGGACTGCCATGGCTTTCTTTCTCGTATTTCGCGCCACCCTTCTCGATCAGGAGATCCGCAAAAAATTCTCCGCCCGGTTGTTCGCCGATCAGAATCTCCATGTCGTAGAAGTTGCCGGCCTGCGCGGAAACGGCCGGGCCTTTGACGAACTTCCCAGGGATTTTGCTGAAGCCGTAGTCGTAATTCCCGACGCCCTTCGAGACGCCGTGCGGATTCTAGGAGCCATCGAGTACGACCTGGCCGTTGAAGCGCACCACGAGCAGATCGTCGCCCGCGCCGACGAAATGGTAAGTCCCGCTATCCGGCGGCGAGACCCGGCCACGATAGACAACGAGCCAGAGGCGCGGTTTTACTTCTCCAGTTGATCACGATCGTGCCGTATTTCTCCTCGGTCATGTCGGTCGAGCGGTGCGTCTGGGTTTGCTTCAAATCGTAGAAGTTCCCCGCGAAGGAGCGGTCCCCCACCCGCGGAACTCGCCTGCCCGCCGCTCATTGATGCCGGCATGCCGAAGCCGGCGCCGCCGACGCCCGACATTTTCGTGGGCGCGGCATTCATCTGCGGCATCGCCGCCATTTCCGGAAGCGTCACCTTCGCGAGACCAGTGCTGACGATGCGCTTCATCGCCGGCGCGCTCATCGTGCTCTGCATTTTTGCCATCTGCACTTTGTGCTCGATCGAGCGCTCGGAGTGGTTCGGCGTAGGCGGGCCGCCTTTGAAAGTGAGCTTCCGCTTCGGCGTGTAAACCTGGACCACGTAAACCGCCGCGCGGACCGCGAAGAGCAGGTGCACGACGATGCTGATGAACAGGAATCGGCTCGCGTGGATTCAAGACCAGAGCGAAGGCCGCGCGCGCGCGGATCGCGCGGAGGGCGGTGCTCTCAGTTCCGGCGGCTCGATTGGCATCAGCAGGATCTTAGACGGAAGCGGTTTTTCTTAAAGCGGGCGCCTGCACCAGCCGGCGTCTCGACAGGGTCGGAGGCTTGCGCTAAGGAAGGCGCGCGGGCAGTTAGCTCAGCGGTAGAGCGGCTCGTTTACACCGAGTTGGTCGGGGGTTCGATCCCCTCACTGCCCATTTTTCTGTGCGCCCGTTCCAAGCTTGCGGCCGCGCGCCGGGAGAATGGCGGTGGCGAGATAACGTTGCACGATTTCGTCTTCCTGGTTGCGCGTGATACAGCGGTAACGGATCACACCGAACTCCGGACGCTTCGTCGATCGCCGGGCGCTGAGGATCTTAATTTCAACCCGGAGCGCGTCGCCGGGTCGCACCGGTTTCGGCCAACGCAGGCCATCGACCGCGACGCGGATCATGGCGCCCTCGACGTTCATGGTTTCCACGAAGAGGCGCATCGAGATCGCCGCCGTCTGCCAGCCGCTCGAGGCAAGTCCGCCGAGGAGCGTGTCGCCTTTGGGTTTCGCTTTTAGGTGCGCGCCTTGCGGATCGTATAGCCGCGCAAAGGCGATGATTTCCTGCTTCGAGATTTCTTGTGACTCGGAAACGAAGCGGTCACCCAAAGCGAGATCTGCAAATGTTCGTGGCACGGCGGACCATCGCGGCGTTGCCCGCGCGGACGCAAGGTGTAAGCTGCGCCTAACGAACCGATGACGGAAAACGACTTGATTCAGGTGGCGATCGCGCAGGCGCGGAAAAGCCTGGCCGAAGGGGGAATCCCGATCGGCTCGGCGCTCGCCCGCGCCGGCGAACTCATCGCGGCCGGGCACAACAAACGGGTGCAGGAAAGCGATCCGATCACGCACGCGGAGATCGATTGCCTGCGCCGCGCCGGACGGATCGGGAGTTTTCACGACACGGTTCTCTATTCCACCCTCATGCCGTGCTATCTCTGTAGCGGCGCAGTTGTGCAATTCGGCATCCGCAAAGTGATCGTGGGCGAGAGTCGCACTTTCCCGGGCGGGCCGGAGTTCATGCGCAGTCACGGCGTGGAAGTGATCGATCTCGATCTGCCGGAGTGTTCCGACATGATGGCGAAGTTCATCGCGGATAATCCGGAACTCTGGGACGAGGACATCGGCCGCTGAGTCGAGGCGCGCGGCTGACGCCGTAAGTCTGGGATGCGTAAAGCAACCTTTGCTCGAATCGTTCGCCCTTTAATCCTCACGAACTCCTGCCCGGCGCGCCTACGCTTGCCCATCTCGGCGTGACGAAGCCGGTCTCGTTTGCGGTCCTCGGATGCGGATGAATCAGTTGCCGAGTCGATTATATTTTTTCAACAAATCGCGGAGGCGCTCGTGTGGCAGCGCCTCCACCTCGTGTCCGTCGCGGCCGGTCATGTCGTGATTATCGACAAGGGCATTGACGATCGCTTCCTCCACCGCCTGTACCGTCGCTTCGAAAAGCGGATCGAGGCGATCGTTAGGCACGGTCAGGACGGAATGCGCCGGCTGCTCCGGATTGGCCGCGCCCGGGTTCGCCGTGGAAAAGGCAAGGAAGAGATCGCCGGAGCCGTTGCCGGAGGTCGCGCCCGTGCGCGCGAGGCCGAGACTGGCGCGGCGCGCCAGCCGCTTCAACTGCCCCGGCAGAAGGGGCGCGTCGGTCGCGACGACGATAATGATGGAGCCCGTGTCTTTCGGATAAACCGAGCCGGGAATTTCCTTCCCGACGGGCACGCCCGCGATGGTGAGCTGCTGCCGCCGCCCGCAATTCGCCTGTACAATCGCGCCCACGGTGTAGCCGCCAGCCTTCTGCCCGAGCACGCGCGACGACGTTCCTGTGCCGCCTTTGAATTCGTAACAAATCATCCCGGTGCCGCCGCCGACGCTGCCTTCGGCGACCGGCCCGCTCGTGGCCGTATCGAGCGCATGCGCGACGTCCTCAGGTTTCACGTGGAAGCCGTTGATGTCATTGAGCCAGCCGTCCCAAGTCTCGGCCACGACCGGCAAGCTCCACCAATAACCAGTCTTGTCGGCGGCGCCGTGCTCGAGCCGCCATTTGATGACTGCGTCCCGCGCCACGCCCACGCTGTGGGTGTTCGTGATCACAACCGGCCCTTCCAGAAATCCGCTCTCCTCCATCCAGGCGGTGCCGGTCATCTCACCGTTGCCATTCAGGCTGAAGCTCCCGGCGTAAACGGGATCGTTGAGGGAATCGTGCCCGCGCGGGATGATCGCAGTTACGCCCGTGCGGACCGGGCCTTTCCCGCCTTCCAGTTTTCCTTCGCCGCTGATGAGCGTGGTAAATCCAACTTCCACTCCGGCGACGTCGGTGATCGCGTTGAGCTTCCCCGGAGTGCCATCGAAGGGAACCCCGAGCGCCCGCGCGCGCACGGCGGCGGTCGGCGGCGGAGAAGTTTGCGGCTCGCGCGCGCGCGAAAAGGCGGGGGAAAAAACGACGAGCGCTAGACCGGTCGCAAAAACTTTGTGGATCATGTTCGGACAGGATTAACAGGATTTTGCAGGATGGAAAGAGCGGGTTGCGGCGCTGCGGGTTCCCCAAAAAATCATGTTTATCCTGTGAAACCTGTCCGCCTTTTCGAATTTCTGTTTTCGCCTCCAGCGCGAGGCACTAGGTTGCGCGCGTGAGTTACCAGGTTTTCGCGCGCAAATACCGGCCCCAGACTTTCGACGACCTTGTCGGTCAGGAGCACGTCACGCGCACCCTCAAGAATGCGGTCGAGCAAAACCGGCTCGCGCATGCCTACCTCTTCGTCGGCCCGCGCGGCATCGGCAAAACCTCGACCGCGCGCATCCTCGCGAAGGCTCTTAATTGCATCCACGGCCCGACCACGAAGCCGTGCGGCGTCTGCGACAGCTGCAAGGAAATCACCGCCGGCAACAGCCTCGACGTGCTCGAGATCGACGGCGCGAGCAACAACGGCGTGGAACAGGTGCGCGAGCTGCGCGACAACGTCCGCTACGCGCCGGCGAAGGGGCGTTACAAAATCTACATCATCGACGAAGTGCACATGCTCACTTCGCAGGCCTTCAACGCCCTCTTAAAAACGCTCGAGGAGCCGCCCCCTCATGTGAAGTTCATCTTCGCCACGACCGAGCCGCAGAAAGTGCTCCCGACCATTCTCAGCCGCTGCCAGCGCTTCGATCTTCATCGCATCCCCGCGAACCTGATCGCGAAACATCTGCAGTACATCGCCGGTGAAGAAAAGGTGAAACTCGATCCGGCGGCCGCGCACGCGATTGCCCGCGGCGCCGATGGCGGCTTGCGCGACGCGGAGTCGATGCTCGACCAGCTCGTCGCTTTCTGCGGCGACGCGATTGCCGAGGCGGATGTCCTGAGTGTCTTCGGTTTTACGAGCGCGCAGACGGTCATTTCCTTCAGCGAAAAAATCCTCCGCGGCGAAACCTCCGGCGCGCTCGAGGTGCTCGATGAGCAGGCCGCAGCGGGCAAGGAAATGATGAAGCTGATGACCGACTTCATCGCTCACCTCCGCGATCTTCTGGTCTACAAAGTAAAGCCCGACGCGCTCGCCGACGAAGCCGCGCCGGAGCTGCAGGAGTCGTTAGGCAAAGAGGCTGGGCTGCTCGAGACCGATCGCTTGCTCGAATTGATCGAGCAATTCGCCGCCGCCGAGGGCCGAATGAAATGGGCGCCGAACAAGAAACTGCATTTCGAGGTCGCGGTGATCAAAGCGATCCAGACGTTAGGCCAGGTCACGCTCACCGACGTGATTGAAAATCTCACCGCCCTCCGTGGTGGTGCTGCTCCCCTCTCCGCTCCGACTTCGAGCCCCGCCCCTGCTCCCAAATCCGCGGAACCCAAAAAAGTTTCACCGCCAAAAGCCGCAGCTCCAGAACCTCCTCCCGAAAAAAAGGAGCCGACCGCGCCCGCCGACGTCGCCAACCTCTGGCCCCAAGCCGTCCAGATGAGCTACGCGCGCCGCCCGCTCATCCGCACCTGGATCGATGCCGCGCGTTTTCTCGGCACGGACGGCCGCAACTTTCTTCTCGGTTTCGCGCCCGATCAAAAAACGATCATGGAATCGCTTTCGCGCCCGACGAATCGCAGCTTCCTCGAGAGTCTGCTCAAGGAACTGAGCGGCTCCGAGTGGACGGTAAAAATGAGCCTCGTCGAGGGCTTGCCGCCGAGCGCACCTCCAGCAGAAACTTCGCCCAGCGCTTCATCCCGCACCGAAAAACCAAAGCCCGACGAGTCTCTCGATTCCTTCAAAAACGATCCGCTGATCCAGGAAGCACTCGAGATTTTCAAAGGCGAAATCAAATCCGTCAGCAACTAACCCTCATCATCCTATGAACCTGAACAAGTTAATGAAACAAGCGCAGAAGATGCAGGAGCAGATGGCCCAAACGCAGGCCGAGCTCGAGGAAAAAACCGTCGAAGTGAACACGGGCGGCGGCAAAGTGACGGTCGTCGCGAACGGAGCCGGCGACGTCGTCTCGATCAAGATCGCGAAAGAAATCGTCGACCCCGAAGACGTGGAAATTCTCGAAGACCTGATCCTGAGCGGCGTGCAGCAGGCGATCAGTCAGGGCAGGGAACTGGCCAGCGGCGAGATGAGTAAGATCACCGGAGGTCTGGATCTGGGCGGGCTTGGACTATAGCCGCACCCCGTCCGGTTAGCCGGCTAACTCGCCGGATAATCGGCGAGACACTGCGAGAGATAAGGCAGTAACTGCTTCTAGCGCGAGACGACACCGACAATGTGTATCCGGGTGAGCTCTGGCTTAACCACTGTTCTGATCCTCACTTGACGCCAAGATAGTTACTAACCGCTGCCCGGCGTACGCTCAAGTTCCCATGACTCAAACCTTTTCAGCCACCGCCAGGGGCGCTTTGATTTGGTCGTGCTACTCCTGCACCTTGCGGGCTTTCCTCTATGTCAAGGTTTGCCAATCCCTCCCCTTCGCCAGCCGGTGGCAGATCGTGTTCTCGGTAGGTTTAAGGAGACCTACATGATCTCGCGAACAGCTACCCCCACAAGACTGGCCCTGCTGGCATCGCCAGTATACATTTCCGCCATCGCCGGGCTACTGCTCAATGACTTCGTCCTGAAGCGCTGCTGGCCAGGCCTAATCACTGGCAAGCTATCAGACTTTTGTGGATTGTTTGCTCTTGCTGTCGTTCTGCTGGTAATCGCTCGCTCGGGTTGGGTTCTGGTAGCGCTGGCGATTTGCTTTGCGTTCTGGAAATCGCCATTATCTGAAAGCTTAATTCAGCTTTGCAATGCCGCCGCTGGCATCGGTATCGGGCGAACGGTAGATCTCACCGACCTAACAGCTCTCGCTGTGCTTCCCTTGTCCTTACGATACTATCGGACAGTCGAAGCGAGCGTGCTCCCGTGGAGGTGGTGCGGTACGGTTAGCAGTATCGTTTCTCTCTTCGCCTTCGCCGCCACGTCGCGGCCACCGACTCCCGAACAAGAAGCAGCATTCCATGCGGCGGTCGCAGAATTCACTTACTCTGAGAGTGCGCCAAGCTATAATTTTCCATTCGACGGACGTAGCCTCTACCGCGCAATCGAGAGCTTGGGCTTCTACGTTAGCGGCAGCACCGCACTGTATCCAAATCCCGGCAAGCACAGCGCCTACTTAGGTCCGCGACCAATGCCTTCGCTCAACAACAGCTTGGGAAGAGCCGAGCTCTTTGGCGCCGAATTTGATGTGGACGACTCCAAACATGGCGTGACAATTCGCGTGACCAAGCTATCAATCAAAAGGGCGAGTCAATCCGTTTCGCGCGCCGACGCACTCCATATCTTTGAGGCGGGCATAGTAGCCCCTCTGCGCAGGACTGGAGCTTCATTCCCGGCACCACCGGATTTGCGACGAACGAAAGCAGCCAACCAAGCGCCGCAGCCGACGGCGAGCCCCCACGCTATCGAGTTTTTGCATGACTAGAGGGTGGAAGGGGTCAGCGCGTGAATCGTGCAAGAACGGTCATTTAATGTCGTGCCATCAAAAGTTTTTTCTGCACGATTCACGCACTGCCCTCCTTCTGCTCGCGCCCTCGCCCGGCCATCCCGCCGCTTGCCACGCCAAGGCCTCTCTGTCTTCCGGTGTACCGCAGCGGTCTTCAGCCTGAGGCCGTTCGTCCTCTCTTGAATGCCGTCGGCGATCCGCCGACGCCACCCGTGGTCCCGCCCTGCAGTCCGCGACTCCAGGCTCGTTACCGCGAAGCGGAAGTCACCGACGGCGAACGGGCGCAAATTTCTCGCCCGGCGCCAGAAATGCCGTCGGCGGTATCGACTCTAACGCGGGGCCTACAGCCGACCCCGCTGACTCGTCGCGGCAAACCCGTTTCGGAGGCGGACCGGCGTGTGCTCAAGTTTTTCCATCACTCCAATCTCTTTCCCCGCGGCCACTCTTCGCCCGCCACCACGCACGTTGATTCGCTTACGCGCCTCGCTCAGCCTCCCAGCTTGGGGTCTATGTCATGGGTTGCCAGTCCGTTCCATTTCGCCACCGTAGCTGATCTTGTCCTCGTTAAATGCTTACCGCACCTCGAGCCGACATCAGCGAATGCGTTTTCTTTTGATGTTCGTGTCAGTCACGTTAGGACTTGCGACTTGCCTCACCCTCTTTTACTTCGTGCATGAGCAGTTGCCGCGATTTGCGCGCGCTACCAGCGCTCTGCTGCTCGCGCCCGTCGCTATCGCCGACGGGCTTTGTTATGCAGCGGCCATCCCGGGCATATACGGCAAACTGGTTCCGATTTTCACCGTGAACTTCGTATTTGCTGCCACCGTATGCGGATTCGGTTACTTAGCCGCTAGTGCTATGGCGTCGTCGCAACATCTAGCCAAACGAATGCTGACCGGCGCGAAGACAAATCTTCGATGAATCCACCACTTCCATTGCAGCCAACGCGCGCTCCCTCCAGCGGCGGCTCATCTTTTTCTCGTTAGCCCTATGAGCGTTGCCATGCGATTGATGCGATTCTTCCTGTGGGCCTCGGTGATCGGTTGGGGCATCGGTCTTGGAGCGAAGCTGTTTGACCTTCTCGTCGTGGCGGGTGCGTGGAGCGCGTCGCCGCCGGGGTCGTTTGCGCTCTTGCCCTATGGGCCACGCTTCCCGATGAATCCCGGTGATTTCTTCCAACCGCTGTCCGCTGTCATGGCGCTGGGGATTCTCGGCGCCCTTATCAGTGGTTGGCGGGCGCCACTTGAGATCCGTTTGTGGCTCTGGGTCGGGGTCATGATGTTTCTTATCATCTGGGCCCTCACGCCCACGGTATTCTGGCCCATGATTCACGAGCTGTACGGCAGCGCTCAAAGCAGGATCCGTCACACAGACGCTGAGTTAGGGAAGCTGGCTCATCGCTGGATTGTCTGGGATTGGTTTCGGCTAGCCTTGATCGCTGTGGGTTTCATTGCCTCTGTGCGGGCGATCAGTCTGCCCGCGGACACGAAGGTCTAACCCGGCATCGAGCCAACCGCGGACCAGCGTTATGCCCAACTTTATCTGTTCGATGAACGCCCCTCGTGGCTCGCGCGCTGGCTCATCTTGTTCTCGTCAGATGCTAAGGCGCTTCGTATTCGCTGCCCTATTTGCCGCCTCGCTTTTGTGGAGTGCAGGGTGTTCCACGACAACGCCCGCCTCGCGCACGCCCGAGGTGAGTTTGGATATTCCTCCTTCGTTTGGGACAGAAGTGACGAGAAGAACGTTTCAGAAGGGAGAGAATCTTCTGCACGATCCCACCTACCATCTCAATACAATCGGCCCGGTGGTCGAATATCACGGGTGGTTTGGTCCGCGCGCCGTTAAGCAGGGCGATATTCACGCATGGTCAATCCGCGTCTACGCATATTTTAGCCCCAAGGTTGCCGCCGCTTACGCCGGCGCCAAAGACGGTTTCGACGCCGATCTCAATGAGGGATCAGAGCTTCTCGCGGGAGGCAGCAGGCCCTACATGTTTGCGCGATTCGAACGAAAACGGTTTTACTGGGGAAAAGCTGTGTCCTTTTTCAGCCAATCTACCCAGGATATTGCGACGTACGTGCCTAATAACGGTCACCTCCAATATGAAGTGTGGGGCGTTACTACCAACCGGCGCTACACGATTGTCGCCAGCATCGGTGTTAGTCATCCAAAGCTGACCGAGTGGGGTCCTGAGGTTCCGGACGTCGACAGTATCGAAGCGTTGAAGAATGATCCTGACTACAAGCTCATCGAGACCTGCAGCCGTGAGGATTTTGTGCCTAGCCTCATCGCCTTCGATCAGTTAGTGGATTCCATCCGCATCCGATGAAAACAGCTAACCAAACGATAGGCGTTGCTACGCGCCGCCTATCGTGTCTGCCAAGTCTTTCGCACAATCATGCCACAACTCGGAATCTTCTGGGTCTTTAACGGCCAGGTGCTCGGCCGGGCACGCCCTCTTGGGGAGGGCTGCGAGAGGTGGCCGGGCCTACTCGACAGCCCCGACGACCATATTACTCTCTGGGAGAATCGCACTCTCAAGAAAGCTCATCACCATCGCGCGCCCTCTGACTACACCGAAGTGCCCAGAGGCCGAGTCATCTTCTCAACGAAGGAGAACCGTGCGATCATCTATTTAGACGAGTTACTCTCGAGCGCGGCGGTCAGGAAGCGGATTCGAGAGTTTTTCGATCTTCAGTCCACGCCAGTTACCTGGAAGCAGGACCCACACTACACGACCGACCCCCAGATGCTGAACGCCATATTTGAGCAGGACCTTTCCCGCGATTGAAGATCTTCAAAGAAGGCCGCAACACCTAACCGAACGAAGCCAACCACTGGCCGGCGGACCCCCAAGATTTCCACGGCTCCAATCTCTTCTCCCGCCACCATGCGCGTGTTGATGTGGTCGCCCTGCTCCCTGAGCCAGCGGGCTTTCATGTATGTCATGCCTCGGCCGCGCATTTGTTTGCCAGTCCTAGACTCGCCGTACAGCGCCTTCAGCGGGATGGCCGCGATCCAGGCGAGCAGGATCGCCAGCCAGAAATGAAGCTATTTAAAGCGCAACAACCTCTCGCTCGTGCCGGGCAAAGACGCAGACTTCGCCGATGCCCAGCTTCGCCATTTTCGCGGCCAGTCGTTCGAAATTTTCACCCTGTTGGACGTGCGAATGCGCGTCGGACGCGGTCGTGAACGGAATGCCCTTCGCCACGGCGGCGCGGATGATTTCATCGCTCGGATAAAGCTCGCCCACCGGTTTACGCCAGCCCGCGGTGGAAAGCTCCATGGCGAGATCGGCCGCGCGGATTTCGGTGAGGACGGCGTCGAGGATAACGGTGAAATCGTTCGTCGGACGGAACCCGAAAATCTTTATGAGGTCGAGGTGCGACATGCAATCGACGAGCCCGCTTCGCGCCATCGCGGTGATCCGCTCGTAGTAGTCGGCATAGACTTCGTTGAGGTCGCGGCGCGCAAATTCCGCCTCCTGCCCCGCGTGATCGAACGGCCAGTCGCCGCGGAGGAAATGAACGGAGCCGAGGACGAAGTCGAGACAATCCCAGTGTTTCTCAACCCAGGCGCGACCCGCGGCGGAGTGCACGGGATCGTTGTCGAGCTCGATGCCGGCACGGATTTTCAGGTCGGGGTTGGCCGTACGAAGTTTGTCGATTTCCTCAAAGTCGACGCCGGCGTGATAGCGATCGTGATCGGTCAGCGCGATGTCGCGCAGACCGCACGCGCGGGCGGAGTCGGCCCAAGGTTGAAGCAGTTGCTGGTCGTAGGGCCGCAGGCTGTGGACCTGCGGGTGCATGTGGTAGTCGGAGAATAAAACGGTAGACCTTTCGCTCTGCGACACGCGGTCGGAACGGTCACCCACAGGAGCGGTATTTGCATTCATCTTCAGGGCCGCGCTGCGCAGAGCGAAGCGTCTACAGCTTACGGCGCGGCGATCGATTTACGCTGGGTATCGAGCTCCGGATACGCCGGCACCGTCACCTCCACGGTGAAGACCCGACCGGGCGAGAGCTCGCGGGTCGCGATCGTTTCGCTGTACTCGAGGTGCTCGTTGGGGTTAACCAAAAGGGTGGCCGACGTCGGCTGGAAGGCGCGATTATCCGACCAGCGCGTGACGACTTCCCCCCGCGCGTCCCGGAGTAAAATCTCGATCCGCTGATCGGTCGGGAAGCTGAGTTCAACCGCGAGTTTGCCGCGATTCTCAAGCCACACGGTCACGGGAAGCTGCCGCATTTCCGAGAGCTTGATCGGCTCGGGCGGAAGCTGCACGACAAGTTGGAGGCCGCGCAATTTCGGGTTGCGATACTCGGGGATTTTATCGCCGGCACCGAAAGGATGCAGGATGCGGCCGAGCAGTCCACGCTTCGGGGCGGCATTTTCCTGCGCGATCGCCAAAACTGGCGCGGCGAGCAAAAACAGCCCGGCGACAACGGCGATTCGTCTCATCGGTGCTAAGAGGCTGACGTTCCAAATGCTGTCAACTCTTTATCGCCGCGCGGGGCGGCCGCACCTTGCAAATCCGGCCAGACCCCTTATCAATCGGCGATGAGGAACCTGTTCGCGGCTGCTCTGTTTTTCCTCATCGCTGGGTCGGCCGCGGCCAAGTCGCACTGCAACTTCCGCGTGCACCTGACGGCGAACGAAAATGATGGCGACGCCTTTGCGCAGCCGGTGCGGTCGTTGGGCGGCAAGATGGTGCACATCGAGCGCACGGCGTGGATTGGCGAGAACGATGTCGTCGCGTTCTACCCCTACAAATCGGCTGACGGCGCCAGCTATGGCGCGCTCCTGCAGCTCGACGATCACGGGCGGACGATCCTCGATACCCTGAGTGTGGAGCATCGCGGCTCGACGCTTTTCATTTTCGTGAACGGCCGGCCGCTGACGGAATTGCTCGTCGATAAACGCGTCTCAGACGGAAAGATCTACCTTCCCGGCGGGCTCACGGAAGCGGAGATCAAGCTGATGGCCAAGGATTGGAAACTCCTGGGCCGGAAGAAAAAATGAGGTGCTGGCGAAGGATCGCCGCCGGGTGTTCGGTCGTGCTCGCAATGAAGGCGTCGGCACAGAAGCCACCGCCACAGCTCGCGCTCCCGACGGATAACCACGCGTTGCTCGACGGGCATTCTTCCGATTTCTACCAGGTGATCGAGCGGAACGTGCACGGCGTGATCTCCTATCCGTGGGAAGGCGGCCGCTACGGGTTTGTGCGCGATCCGTTGCCGTTAGGCGGCGAGACGGTTTACACCCGTTTTCATGAAGGCATGGACATCAAGCCGGTGCGGCGCGATGCCGCGGGTGAGCCGCTTGATGCCGTGCGCGCGATGGCGGCGGGTATAGTCGTCTACACAAATTCCCTGGCCGGCGCGTCGAACTACGGACGCTATGTCGTGGTCGAGCATCGCTGGGGCGGCTCTCCGTATTATAGCCTCTACGCCCACCTGAACACGATCGCGGTCGCGATCGGCGATGTCGTTAGGCAAGGCGATCGACTCGCGATCATGGGTCACACCGGCAGCGGCATCAACCGCGAGCGGTCGCATGTGCACGTGGAGTTGAACCTGCTCCTGAACACGCATTTCGAGGAGTGGCACGACACCTTCTTCAAAGGCGAACTGAACCGTCATGGCCTTTACAACGGGATCAATCTCGCAGGGCTCGATCTGCCGCGCTTGCTGCTTGCACTCCGGGCGGAGCCAGAGCTGTCGGTCCCGAAGTTCCTCGGGCGCGAGGAAATTTTCTTCAAAGTGATCGTGGCGAATTCGCCGAACTTTCAGCTGCCGCAGCGCTATCCGTGGATGATCGCGGGCGGCGCGCCGAACGAGAAGCCGGCGGCGTGGGAAATCTCGTTTACGCGTTCCGGCTTGCCGGTGCGTCTCGCGCCGCGCGCGGAAACGGTGAGCGAACCGGAAATTTCCTTCGTGAAAGCGAGCGCGATCGATGCGCGCTATCTCACGCGCGGCAACGTCACCGGCCGCGGCGCGAACGCGCATCTCACCGACAGCGGCCGGCGCTTCCTTCGTCTCCTCACTTTTCCTGACTGATGGTTTGCGTTCGGCCTGGAGCGCGACCCTCTGTGGTCGCGAGTTTCATCCACGCGATGACAGAGCATCGCGCTCCATCGCAATACTTGGCATACGCACGATGACGCGCCGGAAGTTTCTCGCGCTCGGGCTCAGCGCGCTGCCCGCGGCGGCGGCGCTCGACGCGCGCTTCGGTGAGCCAACCTGGCTGCGCCTAACGAAATTCGATCTTTCCCCGCAGCCCACGAATCGCTTCGTGCACTTCAGCGATTTTCACTACAAGGGCGACGCGGAGTATGCCGCGAAAGTGATCGAGACGATCAACGGCCTCGACGCGGACTTCGTCTGCTTCACCGGCGACCTCGTCGAGGAAGCGCGCTTCGCCCCGGCGGCGCTCGATTTCCTCCGGCAGATTAAGCGGCCGCTTTTCGGTTGTCCGGGGAACTGGGACTACAGCAGCGGCGCGGACTTCCGGCTCTACGAGCGCGCGTTCGCCGCGACCGGCGGCGCGTGGCTCGAAGATCGCAACGTGGTGCTCGAAAAGCCCGGGATCGAACTGATCGGGATGGGCTTGCGCGGCGTGCATGTGCTGCGCGATGGGCAGGCGGCGCGGCGGATTTTGCTCATCCATTATCCGACGCAGGCGGATCGGCTTGATGGGCGCCGCTACGATCTGATCATCGCCGGGCATTCGCACGGCGGACAGGTGCGGTTGCCGTTCTACGGCGCGCTTGTGCTGCCCTACGGCGTCGGGCGCTACGATCAGGGGCGGTTTGAGTCGTTAGGCGGACCGCTCTATGTGAATGTCGGGATCGGCACCTTCAAGTTTGCCGTGCGGTTCAACTGCCGGCCGGAGATTACGGTGATCGGGATCTAGACAGGATTGACGGGATTGACAGGATTGACAGGATGATAAGAAAGCTCGTCCCCGGCTTCTCTCCCAAATCCTGTTCATCCTGTCTCTCTTTTCAGGCGTTCGCCAACTCGAGCAGCACGTCGGCGTGACAGGGCCGATCGAGCGAACACCAGCAGGCGAGGCTCTTGCCGCCGAGACGTTCGCGGATCGTTTTCGGATCGAAGACTTCCGCGACGTGCTGACGATATAGCTCGACCGATTTCTTCGCAGTGAGAGTTTCGCCCCTGAGAAGTTTCGAGCCGGCGACGTAGGGATTTCCCCAGACGGTCGGGCGCCCGACGTAGATCGTGTCGGGCGGCATCTTCCAATCCTTGGTCCGGAGCCTCACGACGCGGTGCGGCTTGGGCTTCACGAAGAAAAGATCGGTCGCCGATCGCAGGGCGTCCAACTGTAGACGTTTCGCTCTGCGAAATGCGAGGGTTGCTTCCGATGACGTTGCCGACACCCGCGCTTCGCAGAGCGAAGCGTCTACAGTCGCTATTCCGTCGGCGCCGCAGCCGTGTCGCCCGCAAGCGGCTCGCCAACCGAATAACGCGTGAAACGACGGATGACGATGTTCTCGCCGATCTCGCTGATTTTCTGCGCGACCAAATCCTTAATCGTGTTGTCCGGGTCCTTGATGAAACCCTGTTCGAGCAAACAGACGGTGCTGTAAAACTTGTCGAGTTTTCCCTCGACGATCTTCGCGATCACATTGTCCGGCTTGCCTTTGACCTGCCCGGCGAAAACTTCCTTCTCGCGATCGACCATCTCGGTCGGAACTTCCTCACGGCTCACGTAAAGCGGCTGCGCGGCAGCGATGTGCAGCGTGATGTCTTTCACAAAAGCGCGGAAGCCTTCATTCTTCGCCACGAAATCCGTCTCACAATTCACCTCGACGAGCACGCCGACCTTGCCCTGCAAATGGATGTAGGAAGCAACGATGCCTTCCTTGGTCGCACGCGCCGATTTCTTGCTCGCGCCGGCGATGCCTTTTTGCCGGAGCAACGTCTCGGCTTTCTCGATGTCGCCGCCGGCTTCGGTGAGCGCGCGTTTGCAATCCATCATGCCCGCGTTCGTTTTCTCGCGGAGCTGTTTTACGGTTTGGGGATTAATTTCCATGGGTAAAAGTTGATAAGTAGTATCTGAACGTTAAGACAAAAATTCTGAGCGCCGAAGTCTTCCCGACTTCGGCAAATCGACTGGCGCGCTGCGGTCGTTAGGCGGAGACGCCGGCCATCTCGACTTCTTCGCGGATGCGCGCTTCGCCGCTCGCCGACACGATCGCGTCGACCAGCTTCTGCAGCATCACGCGAATCGCACGAATCGCGTCGTCATTCCCCGGGATCGGGTAATCGATCACTTCGGGATCGGCGTTCGTATCGACGATGCCGACGATCGGCACCCCGAGGCGGCGCGCTTCATTGACCGCGTTTTGCTCGCGCGTGGTGTCGATGATGATGAGGGCGTCGGGGAGCTTATCCATCTCGAGGATGCCTTCGAGATTGCGGCGGAGCTTGGCGCCTTCGCGACCGAGCGCGGCCAGCTCCTGTTTGCCCATCTTCTTAAATTCCGGCGAGGATTCGATCTCCTCGATGTATTTCAAACGGCTGATGCTCTTGCGAATGGTGGCAAGGTTCGTGAGCGTGCCGCCGAGCCAGCGCTGATTCACGTAGAACTGCCCGCACGCGACCGCTGCTTCTTTGACCGCTTCCTGCGCCTGCTTTTTGCAGCCGACGAAAAGAATCTTGCCGCCACGCTTGGTCACGTCCTGCAGAAAATCGGTGGCGCGCTGCAGCTGCACGACGGTGACATCGAGATTGATGATGTAGATCGCGTTGCGTTTTTCGAAAATGTAGGGCTTCATTTTCGGGTTCCAGCGTTTGGTTTGGTGACCAAAATGGACGCCGGCTTCGAGCAGCTCGGGGACGAGTTCAACAGGGTTTGCCATAGGTAAAAACGCCGGCCGACAGGCGCAGCGGACGGGGAAGATGCTACAGGGGTCGCGATTCGGCAACCGGCAATTTGCAGAGTGTTCCGGGTGGTTGGTACCGTCAGTTGCTCGGTCGGTTAAGCATAGCGCGACGTGGTCAAGAAGATTGGTAGGCGAGCTGTCATCCTGAGGCGGCGGAGCGCGCTGAAGGATCTCGCAAGCGGCCTAACGACGTCACTCCGGACGCGGCGCGCAGAAACGCTTGTGAGATCCCTCGCCGTCTGCGCGGCTCGGGATGACACGCTCCTTTTCTCGCTTTGCAGGCGAACCCTTTACAGCGGTCTCCCCCTTTCTGGATTCCTGGCTTCCGAGTCTCTTTTCCTGCTTTCCTGATTCATCTCCGCGTTTCGCAGAGCGAAACGTCTACCGGCTAGTGCTCCCAGCTTTCGTTGCTGTCCGTGATGAATTGCTGGAGCACCGGGAAGCGGAGTTCACCGTAGTTCAGCGCGTAACGCAGGTCCCCGCCTTTGAAGACCCACGTCGTGGGAATCCAGCTCACCGGAAGACCGGCGAACTGCTTGATGTGATCCGCACCACGCGGACCGGAGTCGGCGAGAATGACGACATTCGGTTCACTCGCGATCTCATACTTCGCGAGCGTCGCGCGGCCGTCTTCGCCTTTGTTCCAAACGGAAACGAAATAGAACTTCACCTGCGGATTCGCCTTGATCGTTTTCAGCCACTCGCCGCTCTTCAGTTCCGCGAGGCAGTTCGAACACCACGGCGCCCAGAGGTGAACGACAGACACGTTCTGCGTTTTAACTGCTTCCAGGATCTGCTGCTCCGCCGACGTCCCGGCCGCGACGAGAGGCGAGACGAGGGAAAAAAGCAATGCGAGGCCAACGATGAAACTTTTCTTCATCCCGGAAGATAGCCGCAGCGCCTGGATAAACGAATCGCGAAAACCGTGCTGACAGTCGTCCCGGAAACGAACCGCGTGCGCGCCAGTTGACCGCACCCGAGAACCTGACTACTTTCCCCACCCTTTCTGCGGGAGCAGCGACGATAAACGTTGCTGCTTTAACCACCGATCCCCGCGTCGTCTGGAAGGGCCCACCACCGTTATGTTGCAAATGCAGGATTTGATGTCGAAGTCGATGCCCGACTTCAAAGAAGGCAGCATCGTGAAGGGCCGCATTCTGGAAATTCGCCCGCGCGAAGTGCTCGTTGATATTGGTTATAAATCGGAGGGCGTGATCCCGACGAACGAGTTCGACGATATCGATTCGCTCGAAGTCGGCGACGAAGTCGAAGTGCTCCTCGAGCGCCTTGAGAACGACGAAGGCATGGTTGTCCTCTCGAAAGAGAAAGCCGCCTATCGCCAGAACTGGAACAAGATCGCCCAGGTTTTTGCCGGCGACGGTCTCATCAAGGGCAAAGTGAAATCCGTCGTGAAGGGCGGACTCATGGTCAACATCGGCGTCGAAGCTTTTCTTCCCGCCTCGCAGATCGACATCATCCCGCCGCGCGACCTCCAGCAGTTCGTCGGCAACACCTATGATTTCAAGATCGTCAAAATTAACGACGACCGCCGCAACGTGGTCCTCAGCCGCCGCGAGCTCATCGAGCAGGAGCGGAGCGAGAAACGCCAGAAGTTCCTCGAGAGCGTGAAGGTCGGCGACACCGTCACCGGCGCGGTGAAGAACCTCACCGACTTCGGCGCCTTCATCGACCTCGGCGGCATGGATGGATTGCTCCACATCACCGACATGACCTGGGGCCGTCTCGGTCACCCGAGCGAACTCCTCAAGGTCGGTCAGGACGTTTCCGTCCTCGTGCTCGACATCAACAAGGAAAAAGAGCGCGTCTCGTTAGGCCTGAAGCAGACCCAGAAGAATCCGTGGGACCAGATCGAAGAGCGTTTCCCCGCCGGCCAGAAGGTCAAAGGCAAGATCACGAACCTCGTGCCTTACGGCGCGTTCGTGGAACTCGAAGAGGGCGTCGAAGGCCTCATCCACGTCTCCGAGTTGTCCTGGACGAAGCGCATCATGCGTCCGTCCGACGTCCTCACCCAGGGCCAGGAGGTCGAGGCTGTTGTCCTCGGCGTGAACAAGGAAGAGCAGAAGATTTCGTTAGGCCTGCGCCAGCTCGAACAGAACCCGTGGGACGAGATCGAGAAGAAATTCACCATCGGCAGCCGCGTGAAGGGCGAGATCCGCAACATGACCGCTTATGGCGCGTTCGTGGAACTAGAAGACGGCATCGACGGCATGATCCACGTCTCCGATCTCTCTTGGACCCGCAAAATCAATCATCCGATGGAGATGTTGAAGAAGGGCGAGGAAGTCGAAGCCGAAGTCATCGACATCGACAAGACGAATCAGCGGATCAGCCTCGGCATCAAACAGCTCTCCGACGATCCGTGGAAGAACATCGACGAGAAATACAAGATCGGCGATCTCGTTACCGGCAAGGTCACGAAGCTCGCCAGCTTTGGCGCGTTCGTGCAGTTGCAGGATGACATCGACGGTCTCGTCCACATCTCGCAGCTCAGCGAAGATCACGTCGCGAAAGTGAAAGACGTGCTCAAGGTCGGCCAGGAAGTCGAAGCCCGCGTGATCAAAGTCGACAAGGTCGAGCGCCGTATCGGTCTCTCGATCAAGGCCGCGAATTATTCCGAGGAAGAGCTGAAGCGCGAATCCGAAGCCTTCGACAGTCTCCGCCCCGGCGAAGACATGGTCGGCCTCGAGAAAGCGTTCGAAGCCGCCGAGGAAGATTACCGGCCGGGCCAAGGGAAGAAGTAATTCTCGGCTTTGCGCGCTTCTTGCTGAATAAGCGCTCACACCACGCGTCTGCAATTGTCCGGTAGGACGCGCTTCCGCGCGTCCAGTTTCCGCTTCCGCCCAGCATCAACTCATCAAAACTATGAAAACCACCTCCTCTGCTCGCCGTCTTTTCCTTCCTCTTCTCCTCTTCGCTCTGGCCCTTGCCTTCGTCCCACGCGGCTTCGCGGCTGTCCCTGATTTCACCCAAGTCGTCCTTTTCGGCGACAGCCTCTCCGACGACGGCAACATCCGTCATCGTCTGGAGGATCAATACAACATCAGCTTTCCCGGCGGCGCGTACAACTACAGCGACGGCCGTTTCACGAACAGCTCCGACACCGACCCGGGCTCCGACACCTACGCGGGTACCTGGCACGAGCAGCTCGAGCGCGATTTTCTCAACCTCAGCACGGGCGCGATCACGAACAGCCTCGACGGCGGCACCGACTACGCCTTCGGCGGCGCGACCACCGCGGGCGGCACGACGGAGCGGACGGTCATCTCAAACATCGATCCGTTTGGCGGCGGCGATCTGACCGTTGATGTCGATAATCTCGGCCTGCAGGTCGACGATTATCTCGGCGCGCAAACGCCCGATGCCGCCGCGCTCTACATCGTCTGGGGTGGTGGAAACGATCTTTTCGATGATGACAGCGACGCCAACGTCAACGCCACGGCCGCGAACGTGGCTGCCCTAGTGCAGCGTCTTGCCGAAGCGGGGGCGCGTTCGCTTCTGGTGCCGAATGTTCCGCCGCTCGGGCTTGTGCCGCATTACAAGGACGACCCTGAAACCGCGGCCGCGTTGAACGCTGCCTCCTCAAAATATCGCGTCAAACTCAACGCCGATCTCGACGCCACCGTCGCCACGCTGGCCGATGAAGGGATCACGATTACGCTCTATCGCCTCGACATTTACGGACTCTTCTACCGTCTCGCCGCCAACCCGGATGACTATGGGTTCACGAACATCACCGATAGCGCGCAAGGGCAAAGCGTCGATCCCGATCAGTATCTTTTCTGGGACGATCTGCACCCGACCACCGCGGGGCATTTCCAGATCGCGCAAGCGGCGTTCGATCTGCTCAACGGCACTGCGACGCCCCAAGCACAGGCCTTAAATCTCTCCGCGCGCCTGAATGTCGGGACAGATGACAACGTCCTCATCGGCGGCCTCATCATCAGCGGCACCGCGCCGAAACAAGTGATCGTCCGCGGCCTCGGGCCGTCGCTCTCCGACGACGGCACGCTCACCGGCGTGCTCGCTGATCCGAAGCTCGAAATTTATCAAGGCGGCGCCCTCGTCCAGAGCAACGACAATTGGAAAGACACGCAGAAGGCCGCGATTACTGCGACCACCCTCGCCCCGACCAACGACCTCGAGTCGGCTATCCTCGTCACGCTCGATCCGGGCACTTATACCGTCATTTTGAGCGGGCAAAACAGCGGCACCGGCATTGGCCTGGTCGAGGCGTACGACCTCGACAGCGCTGGTGCTTCGGTCCTCGCGAACACGAGCACGCGCGGCTTCGTCAGCGGCGGCGACAATGTCTTGATCGCCGGCTTCATCATCGGGAACGGCGGCAGCGATACCGTGGTCGTGCGCGCGCTCGGGCCGTCTCTCGCCGATGCCGGCGTGGCCCATCCGTTATCCGATCCGACCCTCGATCTCTACGACGGGAACGGCACGATCATCCGGAGCAATAACAACTGGCAGGAAACGCAGGAAGGTCTCATCGCGTCGACCGGCCTCGCGCCCACGAACGTCTTCGAGTCAGCGATCATCCGCGCGCTCACGCCCGGCAACTACACCGCAGTCGTGCGGGGGACCGAGCTCGGCAACGGCGTCGCTTTGGTGGAAGTTTACAACCTGCAATAGGACGGCGCGGACCGGCAGAAGCAGGTTCCTCTGGAAGGACGCGCCTTCGCCGAGCACGAGCCCGGCGCGGGCGCCGTCGACGAGCGGATCGTCCCACCAGAGGGGACTCGCTGCCGCGAGTCCGGTTTCGCGCGGGCGACGCTCGCGCACCTCTTTTTAGGTCGCTCCCAATTCCTGTGGCCATCGATCGCGATCCGCAACTGGGGTGCGCAACCGTGGCTGGCACGATTGCGCGCCGAGCATGCGCGGATAAGGAACACGTATGATCGAAGACCTCTGGTACAAAAACACCGTTATCTACAGCCTCGATGTCGAGACCTTCATGGACGCGAACGGCGACGGAATCGGCGACTTCGAAGGGCTGATGCGCCGGCTCGATTATCTGGATTCCATCGGAGTCGAAACGATCTGGTTGGCGCCGTTTTATCCTACGCCCAATCGCGATAACGGTTACGACATCGCCGATTTCTACGGCGTCGATCCGCGGCATGGTTCCCACGGCGATTTCGTCGAGTTCATGCACCAGGCGAATGAGCGCGGGATGAAAGTCATCATCGACCTGGTGGTGAACCATACCTCCGATCGGCACGAATGGTTTCAACGCGCCCGCGCGGATCAATCAGCCAAACACCGCGACTGGTATATCTGGTCGAAGAAGCGCCCGCCGGGTTGGAACAAAGGGATGGTTTTTCCCGGCGTGCAGGACGCGACCTGGACGCGCGACCCGGAGGCGAAGGCTTATTATTACCACCGGTTTTACGATTTCCAGCCGGACCTGAACATGGATAACCCGGAGGTGCGGACGGAGGTGCGGCGCATCATGGGTTACTGGCTCCAGCTCGGAGTGGCGGGGTTCCGCGTCGACGCAGTGCCGTTCGTGATCGAGAGCACGCATCCCGGGAAGAAGAGCGTCCAGCACTTCGAATATCTCGAGGAGTTTCGGAAGTTCCTGCAGTGGCGTTGCGGCGACGCCATCCTCCTCGGCGAAGCCAACGTGCTCCCGGAGGAGAACAAGAAATACTTCGGCGAAAGCGGCGACGGCATTCACATGATGTTCAACTTTTATGTGAATCAGCATCTCTTCTACGCGCTCGCCTCAGAGGACATCGAGCCGCTCGCAGACGCGCTGAAAGCGACGCGCGAGCTTCCGCCTTCGGCGCAGTGGGCGCAGTTTTTGCGCAACCACGACGAGCTCGATCTCGGTCGCCTAACGAAAAGCCAGCGGGAGAAAGTCTTCGCGAAATTCGGCCCCGAACCGCGCATGCAGCTCTACGATCGCGGTATCCGCCGGCGACTCGCGCCGATGCTCGGCAACCGCGCCCAGATCGAGCTCGCCTACAGCCTGCTCTTCGCGCTCCCGGGCACGCCGGTGCTGCGCTACGGCGACGAGATCGGCATGGGTGACGATCTTTCGCTCAAGGAACGGAACGCCGTCCGCACCCCCATGCCCTGGTCGGATGGGCCGCAGGGCGGTTTCTCCTCCGCCGAGAAAACCATCCGCCCGGTGCTGGATCGAGGGCCCTTTGGCTGCGAGACGGTGAACGTCGATGCGCAGCGGCGCGAAGATGATTCGCTCCTCAATTGGATGGCCGGCATGATCCGGTTGCGCAAAGAATGCCCGGAGATCGGGTGGGGCGAATGGACCCGCGTGAAAACCGGCGCACCCGGCGTGCTCGCGCTGCGCTACGAATGGAAAGGCAATGCCCTGCTCGTGCTGCACAACTTTTGCGCCAAAGCGAAGGAAGTGCGGCTAAAGCTGAAAGAGGAGCGCGGCGCGATCCTCACCAACCTGCGCGTCAATGACGAATCGCGCGCGGACGAGAAAGGCGAGCACCGCATCGCGATCGAAGCCTATGGCTACCGCTGGTATCGCGTCGGTCGTCTCGATCACCTGCTCGCGCGCAGAAAATCCTAAACGCGCAGCAGGAGGAACTCCGGGGCCGACGGGCTGTCAGCCGACTCCGTGGCGCGATCAGCTAACCGAAGGGACCGCCACCGAATTCGCCGGCGTCGGCGCGCTTGCGCCGTCGAGCGAGAGGTAGGTGTAACCCTGCAAACCGCGCTCGTAGTCGTTGAGCAATTTCATGGCGTCGTTAGGCCGGAGCCGGTCGCTCTTGATCGCGGCGTCGACTTGCCGTTTCACCAACCGCATCAGCTCGATTTTATCCCACTGCGTCAGCGCCAGCACTTGGCCGATCGTGCTCCCTTCGATCACTTCTTCAATGTACCAACCGCTCTCCTCATCTTCATCGAGGAAGACATGCACCTCAGTCACGCGCCCGAAGAGGTTGTGTAGATCGCCCATGATGTCCTGGTAGGCGCCGACGAGGAAAACCCCGAGGTAGTAAATCTCCCCCTGCTCGATCCGGTGCAGCGGGAGCGTGTCTTTCACGTCCTGGAGGTCGATGAACTTGTTGATCTTCCCGTCGGAATCGCAGGTGATATCAACGAGCGTCGCGTTGCGTTCCGGCGGCGTCGTGAGGCGATGGATCGGCATGATCGGGAAGAGTTGGCCGAGCGCCCAATGATCGAGGAGCGACTGGAAAACCGAGAAGTTGCAGATGTATTGATCGCTTAACGACGTCTCGAGTTCCTTCACTTCCTCGGGCACATATTTCAGCCCGCGATGGAGGGCGACGATCTGCGCGGCGAGCTGCCAATAGGCGGATTCGATCTTTGCTTTCGACTCGAGATCGAGCAGCCCGAGACTAAACATCTGCTGCGCTTCTTCCTTGATCTGCTGCGCGTCGTGCAACGTCTCGATCCGGTTCGCGCGCTTCAATTTCCCCTTCACCTCGACAATGTCGCGGAGCGGTTTCGGATCGCTTGCGGTCGCCTCGATGTTGCGCGTCTGGACGTCTTTCTCGATCGAACCAAACGACTCGACCACGAGCACGGAGTGATGCGCCACGATCGCGCGCCCGCCCTCGCTCACGATCGCGGGGTGAGCGACGCCCTCGGAGTCGCAGACCTCCATGATGTTGTAAACGACGTCGTTGCAGTATTCCTGGAGCGAGTAATTCGTGGAACTATCGAAACTGGTCCGCGAGCCGTCGTAATCGACCCCAAGCCCGCCGCCGACGTCGAGGTAGCCTAACGAGTGCCCCATCTTCGAGAGCTTCGCGTAATAGCGCGCCGCCTCGCGCACGGCCCGCTTGATCGTGGAGATGTCGGGCACCTGCGAGCCGACATGGAAATGCACGAGCTTCAGACAATCCGCGAGCCCCTCCTTCTTGAGCATCTCGCTCGCCGCGACCAGGTTCGTCGTGCTCAGGCCAAACTTCGCGTTCTCGCCGCCGCTCGTGGTCCACTTCCCCGCGCCCTTGCTATGCAGACGCACGCGAATGCCGATCATCGGCTCCACCCCCGCCTCCTTCGCGACGCGCAGTGTTTGCTCGAGCTCTTCGAGCTTCTCGACCACGATGATGACCTTTTTCCCAAGCTTCCGGCCAAGCATTGCGATGCGAATAAAATCGCGATCCTTGTAGCCGTTGCAGATGATCAGGCTTTCCGGGTCCTGATGCATCGCGAGCGCCGCGACGAGCTCCGGCTTGCTCCCGGCTTCGAGTCCGAAATGAAATTGCGCACCGGCCTCGACGATCTCTTCGATCACTTCGCGGAGCTGGTTCACCTTGATCGGGAAAACCCCGCGATAGTCGTTGCGGTAACCGAATTCCTGCATCGCCGCCTGGAAAGATTTGTTCACCGTTTCCACCCGGTGCCGGAGCAAATCCTGGAATCGAATCACGAGCGGAAAACTGAGGCCGCGCTCGCGCGCTTCCTCCACCACCTCGAGCAGGTCGATCGAGCCGCCGGCCTCTTTTAGCGGCTTCGCGGTGACGTTGCCCGCGGCGTTGACCGAAAAATATCCGGTCCCCCAGCCCTCCACATTGTAGGTGGAAATAGCGGCTTCAATATCCCAGTCGGGCTTGGATTTTTCAGGTGCAGGCACAGGCAGAAACGCATATTCAATCAGCGCGCCTGACATGCAAGCGGAGGAAAAACAAATCCAGCGCGGCCGCAAAAACGCGGTCATCCCGAGCGGAGCGCAGCGCAGCCGAGGGATCCCGTGGGATTTCCGTGAAGCCCCGCCTCAGAGGATCCTGAGCGGCAGCGACTCTGTCCGAGCGCGCGACGGGATCCCTCGGCTCCGCTACGCTCCACTCGGGATGACCGCGCAAGCGCACCGTTTCTTGTTTTTCTTTGCTCCTCGGGTAGCATCGTTTCGATGAATAAAACCGTGATCGAGGTGCAGGTGCGCGCGGTCTTGCCGACGAGCGGCGGCTGCGCGGTTTTCCTCGGGAACAACGACAAAGTCTTCATCATTTACGTTGACCAGAGTGTCGGCAGCGCGATCACGATGTTCATGCGCGGGACCATGAAAGAGCGTCCGCTGACTCATGATCTGATGGGTCACCTCATGACCGCGCTCGGCGCGAAAGTGGAGCGAGTGATCATCAACGACCTCAAAAACGCGACCTACTACGCGCGCATGATCATTCGCGCGGAGAACGAGTTGCAGCAGAAAAAAATCATCGAGCTCGACGGGCGCCCGAGCGATTGCATCGCGATGGCGGTGCAGCAAAAAGCGCAGATCTACGTGAGCCAGGAAGTCTGGGAAGAAGTCGACGACATGAGCGACGTCCTCCGCAAGATGGAAGAAGACGGCATCCGCCCCGAGAGCGATCCCGGCGAATCCGGTCTCGGCGAAGAAGAGTAGTGCCCTGTAGACGCTTCCGCCACGGAGTCGGCGAGCAGCCGACCGGAACGTGTGAGCACGACGCGACTGGCGTCGCGCCGAAGCAGACCGAGGCCGACGAACTCCGCGACCTCGTTCGGCCAGCCGGCCACGAGTTCGTTAGGCACGCCCGCGCGCGTCCGTAACCCAAGCGCGATCGCTTCCGCGCGTTTCATTTCCGGGGTGAGAATTTCGTCACCGGTGGAGGCGCTTTCTCCCGCAAGGACGCGGTCGGAATAAGCGCGATAATCCGAAACGTTTTGCCAGCGGCGCAGGCCGCGCGTGGAAACTGCACTCGGCCCCAGCCCGAGATAATCTTCCCCGCGCCAGTAAGCGCGATTGTGCACCGATTCGAAGCCGGGCCGCGCGAAATTCGAGATCTCGTATTGCGCAAAACCCGCGGCCGTCAAGAGCTCCGTCGTCGTCTCGAAAAAGGTGGCGTCCGCGTCGTTGTCGGTCCGAAATTCCCCGCGCGCGTGGCGCAGAAAAAAATCGGTGTCCTCCTCATACGTGAGGCAATAAGCCGAGATGTGATCGGGCCGCAGCGCAATCGCGCGGCGCAGCGTCTCCTGCCACTGCGCGAGCGTTTGCCCGGGGAGGCCAAACATCAGATCGATGTTCAGGTTTTCGAAACCGGCCCGCCGCAGAAGCTCGAACGACGCCACGGCCTGCGCCGCTGAATGCTCGCGGCCGAGCAGCTGGAGCAGAGGGTCGTCGAAAGATTGCACGCCAAGACTAATCCGGGTCACGCCGCGTTCGCGCAGAAGCTGCGCTTTACGTTCCGAGACGCTCCCGGGATTCGCCTCGAAGGTCCATTCCGCGAGTTCGGATAGATCGAGATAACTCGCGAAGCCGTCGAAGATGATGGCGAGCTGCGGCGTCGAAAGCGCCGTCGGCGTCCCCCCGCCGAAGAAGATCGTCTCCGCTCGAAGAACCTCCCCTGTAGACGCCTCCCTCTGGGAGGCGCGGGTGTCGGCGTCGATAACATCGCGTCCCTCCCCCCGCGCTTCGCAGAGCGAAGCGTCTACAGCGGCGCCCCCATTCCCGCCTCTGGAGAACTGCCCCAATTCCGCCCCCAGCGCCTCGCAAAACCGCCCCGTCAGTGCCGGATCCGCCCGCTCCTTGTAGAACGCGCAATAAGGGCAAATCCGCGCGCAGAACGGAATGTGAACGTATACATGCCGGAGCGGTCCATTCCCGATGCAGTTGTCATCCCGGCGACCGTCCATAGTGTCCACCATCGCCCCTCGCCTCTCCCGCTCAATCGCTTTTATGGCCGGCAGCGTCGCGTGGGCCGGATCGCTTTTTTCCGCGCTCGCGGCCCCGTCGGCGGCCCCGTCGCCACCGCCGCCGACCCCCACCCCCGTGCCGGCGGTGTCCGTGGTTTATCGCGCCTACGATCGCGACGCGATCGATGGCTACACCGCGAACCGGGAAATCGTCCGGCGCATGGTCAACAACCTCGTCCTCGCCGTCACCCACCAATCCGACCTCGCCAGCGCCTGGCGTTCGCTCGTCTCGCCTAACGACAAGGTCGGCATCAAAATCTCCGCCGCCGGTGGCGAGATTTTCACCACTCACCCCGAGATCGTGAACGCGCTGGTCGACGGCCTCGTCGCGGCCGGCCACGCGCGCTCGAGCATCATCGTCTGGGATCGTTCGTTAGGCGGCATCCGCGCCGCCGGCTACACCGGCCGCGACGGTTATCAGCTTCGCTCGATTACTCCGCGCGACGGCTACGACTTGAAAGCGACGATCTCCGCGCCCTTCCTCGGCAATCTGATCTGGGGCGACCTCGATTACATCGGCGGAAAAATCGAGCGCCCGATTCTCTCCGACGAGCTCAACACGAGCAGCGAAAGCCACCTCGCAAAAATCGTCGCAAACGAGGTCACGAAAATCATCAACGTCCCGGTCCTGAGCAACAGCGAACGCAACGGCCTCGCCGGCTGCCTCTACAATGTGACCCTGCCGAACATCGACAATTCGCGCCGGTTCAGCGTCCCGCCGGATTACGGCGCGTCCAGCATCCCGGAGATTTACAGCGACCCGCACATCGGACCGAAAGTCGTGCTCAACGTGATGGACGGGCTCCTCGCGCAATTCGCGGGCGGCCCGCTCCCGCGGCCAAATTACGCGCGGCAGTTCAACACCATCTACGCGAGCCGCGACCCGGTCGCGATCGACTCCATCGCGGCTCGCCACATCGACACCTGGCGGAAGCGCGAAAATTTTCCCTCGATCACGCGGACCGGCGCGCACATCGCGTTGGCCGCGCAGATGGGGCTGGGAAATGCGGCCCCCTCGCGCATCGAGGTTCGCAACGTCGGCCGGTGAAGGCGCTCCTCAAATCGGTCTCGCGGTCGTTCTATCTGACGCTCCGTTTTTTGCCCCGGCCGCTGCGGGAACCGATCAGCCTTGCTTACCTGCTCGCGCGCGCGACCGACACGGTTGCGGACACAGCGGAGATTCCCGTGACGCTGCGCCTGACGACGCTGGAAAAACTCGCGGACGTGATCGCGGGCGAGTCGAAGTTTGAGGAAGTTGCCGAGCCGCTGCGCAAGTTCGCGGCGCAACAACGCGACCCGGCGGAACGAAAATTGATCGAGAATCTGCGCGAACTTTTCGCGGAACTCGAAGCGGTCGATCCTGCTGACCGCGGCGATATTCGTGCGGTCCTCGCAACGATCGTCCGCGGGCAGGAACTCGATCTCCGACGCTTCGGCGACACCACGAGCGTGGTGTCGCTGCAATCCGCCGAAGAGCTCGACGAATACACCTACCTCGTCGCCGGCTGCGTCGGAGAATTCTGGACGAAGCTCGGGTTCCGTCATCTCCCGCAGTTCGCGACCCGGTCGCCAGAGGAAATGACCGAGCGCGGGATCGCGTACGGCCAAGGCCTTCAGTTGATTAACATTTTGCGCGATCGCGGCGCGGACGAACGCGCGGGCCGGAATTATCTGCCGCCCGGAGATTCCTTCGCGGCCAAGCTGGACGACGCGGAGAAAAAGATCGGGGCCGGGATCGACTACGCCGCGGCCATCACGAGCTGGCGGATACGCTTGGCGACGGCGCTGCCGGCGTTCATCGGCGCGCGGACGATCGCGCTCCTGCGCAAGAGCGCCGATCCGGTCGCCACCCGCGTGAAGGTACCGCGCCGGGAAGTGCGCCGGATTTTAGCAGCCTCACTTCTCGCCACCGCTTCACCGCTCGCGCTCCCCGCGCTCTTCCAACGGCTGAAAGATCCGACTCGTTAGGCGACTTCGCGCTGCACCGTTTTCGCCGCTTTGTCTTCGCGCAGGCCGAGGAAAACCGGCTGGCGCAGCTTCGCGTCGCGGGTCCACTCGGCGAACTTAATCTGCGCGATGAAAACCGGATTCACCCAGTGACATTTCCGCATCATCGCGGGCGTGATGCCCTGCACCCACTTGCCGCCTTGTTTCGAGGGCAGGTCGGCGAACGGACAATCCTCGCGTGCTTCCGCCTCCAATTGTTTGTGCAAACTCGCGAGCAGCTTGGTGTTGAAACCGGTCCCCACTTTGCCGGCAAAGAGTAGCTTCTTCTTTTCGTAGTAGCCGACGAGCAACGCGCCGAAATGTTTCCGCGCGCCACCCGGCGGCGTGTATCCGCCGATGACGAATTCCTGCTCGTTGACGGACTTCAGTTTGATCCATGCGCCGCTCCGCCGGCCCACTTCATATTTCGAATCGGCGAGTTTGCCGATGATCCCTTCGAGCCCGAGCCGCTTCACTTCGCCGAGCAGTTTTTCCGGGTCATCGCCGAGCTCGCCGGAAAAGCGGATCGGGTCGCCGGCGTTTTCGCAGAGCTGCCGCAGCGCTTCTTTCCGAACGGTGAGCGGGAGACCGGTAAGGTCTTTACCGTCGAGCTGGAGCAGATCGAAAACGTAGTAATAAAGCGGCGCTTTTTTCGCCTCCAGCTCGCGCGCCTGGAGCAGTTGGAACGAGGAGCGGCCTTTTTCATCGAGCGACACCACTTCGCCGTCGACGACCCATTCCTTCCCCGGCAACTCCGCCATCGCCTCGGCAACTTCCTCGAACTTCTCCGTGAGCTCGTTCTCATTGCGCGAGAGCAGTTTTACCTTCCCGCCGCTCTTCAGCGCGAGCGCGCGAAAGCCGTCGAACTTCAGTTCATAAATCCAGCCGCCCTGCGCCGGCGGCGTCTCGACCAGCTTCGGTTTCATCGGATCGATGAAGCGCGTTTTTCCCGCCGGCAACTTTCCGGAAACCTTCGGCGCCGCGACTTCGTGGCGTTTCGCCTGCATCGGCTTCTTCTTTTCGTCGCCGCGATTCGACTGCCACTCGGCGTCGCGATCTTGCGCGATCTGTTTCATCGTGCGCCCGGATTTCACCGATTCGTCGTCCCGCTTTTTCGAGATCGGTTTTACATCGTCGTCGCTTTTTAAAAGAAGCCACTGCGTCTTCGAGCCTTCGATCCGTGTGCGGATCAGCGCCCAATCGCCTTTCGCTTTCTCGCCCTCGAGCACCATGTGCAGGCGGCCTTCCTTCAACGCCTGGAGCGGATTTTCGCCGTGCACGTAGTAGGTGCCGCGATCCCAGACCATCACGGTCCCGCCGCCATAATTTCCCTCCGGAATTACGCCCTCGAAATCCTCGTAATCGATCGGGTGATCCTCCACCTCGACCGCGAGATGTTTCTCGCCGCGCTGCCACGGCAGACCCTTCGGCACCGCCCAGGATTTCAGCACGCCCTCCATCTCGAGACGGAAGTCGTAGTGCAGCCGGCTGGCGTCGTGTTTCTGGATCACGAAGCGCGAGGCACCTGCGACTTTCTTCGGCCGCGGTTTTTTCGATCCGCTTGGCTCGGAGGTGACGGAGAAATTGCGCTTCCGCTGGTATTCGGTCAGTCCCATGTCGCAAAAGATTCCTCTCCAAAAACGAAAACGCCACCGTGATCGCGCGGATCACGGTGGCGAATTTTTTGGATCCGTTCGCGCTTTTTGCCTAACGACGACGCTTCGCGGCGCTCTTTTTCTTCGCCGCCGGCTTCGCTTCTTCCTCTGCGTCCTCGGCCTCGTCGTTCACCGTGCTTTCGGCGATTTCGGTCAGCTTCTCATCGGCCGCGCCTTCTTCGTCGAGCGTCTCCTGGAGGAGATCTTCGGCTTCGTCTTCACCGAGAATCCCAGCGAAAGTGCGGCAGACGCCGTAGCCCGCCATCTCGTAATGTTCGACGCGTTGCGCCGCAGCGATGAGCCCGGCGTCGATCACGGAGGCCGCGCCCTTTTCCTTGATCATCTCGGAGCCTTCCTCGACCAGGCCTTTCATCGCCTTGCAGACCTTGCCGGTCGGCTTTGTGCCGAGGGCATCGAAGATCTGCTCGAGCCGATCGACGTGCGTCTTGGTTTCCCCGAGGTGACTTTCGAAGGCTTTGGTCAGCTGGGGCGAGGACGCTTTTTTCGCCATCTTCGGCAGCGCCTTCAGGAGTTGGTTTTCTGCGTTATAGAGATCGCGCATCTCTTCGATCCAGAGTTCGCGGAGTGAATTAAGTGCCATATTTTCCTTTAGTTTAAGTTGAGTTTTGCGGCGCTCTTCCATTTTGGAAGAACGCGTTTCATACTCACAAACGTGTCTGCGGTTTCGACTGCGCGTGCCCTTCTTTCAGCCTGCGCTGCGGCTGGGAATTCGATTATCCCAGTGCTCAACCGTAACCTGATCACCCGCCGAGAGATCCGTGCGTGAATCGGCTTGCCTCCGGCGCAATCGCCTCGCTACTCTCCGCCGCTGCTCCAGGATCGGTTGGTGCTCCTCGCGGGAGGCGCGGATGCCAACGGCGACCCAGTCGCGGCCGCCGAGCTTTATCGGAGCCGTCGCTGACTTAATCCCAAAGCTCGACCATGACGGTCGCGCCGGCCGCGAACTTCCCCCTGGGCTCGACTCGGAGCAACGCGTTGGCTCGGCTCAGGCCGAAAAGCGCATGCGATTCCTGACGGCCGCTGAGGGTGAAAATTCCGCCGCACAAGTGGCCTCGGAAATAATGCGGTCGGTCGCCGGAGTTGCTCACTTCGCTGGCCAGGCGCGCCGGCAGCACGCGTAAGCAAAGATCGTTTTCCGCTGCACCAGCCATCTTGCGGAGTGCTGACCTAACGAACTTCAGGAAAGTGACGAAGGCCGAAACCGGATTGCCGGGGAGGCCGAAGATGAGGCAGTGGTCGATGCGGCCGAACAAAAACGGCTTCCCCGGTTTGATCGCGACGCGCCAGAGATCAATTTCCGCACCGAGCGCGCGCAGCGCGGGCTTCACGAGATCGTGATCGCCCACAGAGACGCCGCCGCTGATCAGAAGCGCGTCGCTCTCGAGTCCGCGCCGCAGCGTCGCCGTGAGAGATTCGAGCTGATCCGGCGCGTGCTCGACCATCCCAACCGCCGCCCCGGCGCCGCGGGCGAGCGCGTGGAGCATGAGGGAATTGCTCTCGAAAATCTGGCCCGGCGCCGGCGTCTCGCCGATTTGCGCGAGCTCGTCGCCAGTCGAAACAATCGCGACCCGCGGGATCGCGCCGACCGCGATTTCCGTGAGACCTTGCGAAGCGAGCAATCCGATGGTTTGGGCCGCGATAGGCTCGCCGCGCGCGAGAATTTTCTGGCCGCGCGCGAGATCGGAGCCGCCGCGGCGGATGAATTCGCCCAACTCCACCGCGCAGCCTGCGACGATCATAGCGTCCTCACGGGTCACATCTTCCTGCATGATCACCGCATCCGCACCAGCCGGCAGCGGCGCCCCGGTGAAAATTCGAACCGCTTCGCCCGGACCCACGGTAAGGCCGCGTTCGGGACCGGCAGGTTGCTCGCCGGTCACGCGCAAACTCGCGCCGACCGTGCAGGAAGCGGCTTGGACCGCGTAACCATCCATCGCCGAATTATCAAATGCCGGCAGCGACCGAGTGGCGCTCAACTCTTCGGCGGAAAATCGGCCTAACGAGTCGAGCAACGAGACGCGCGTGGGCGACAGCGGCGCGACCCGCGCGAGGACGGAGGTCAATGTTTCCGCTTCGCTTTTCACCGGTAAACCTCGTCCCCCACCTGCGGATGACCCTCGACGATATCGGCAGCGACGAATGGCCGATTCTGTTCCGCCGACGCTTTGAGCTTTGCCGTCTCGCCGTGGGCGTTACGCGCGTGCAACGTTTCCCCGGGCTCGGGGACGTAAAGGCTCGAACCGAGATCGACGAGGACGAAACCGTTCTCGGCCTCGACGATCGCGACTTCGCCGACAGGCCGAGGGACGGTCCGCACCGGCGCGGGCGTGGCGCCGGTCTTCGCAGGAGCCGGGCGCGGCGCTGGCTTCGGCTTCGCGCAACCGGGCAGCAGAAGAAAAGCAAGAGCCGCAGTCATCGTTAGGCGAAAAATGAGGAGCGAAGTGATTCGCATGGCCACGCGGGCTACCGGTTGACGAGCATGGAGCGGGCACGTTATTCTCGCAACCTCGACGGCCCAATGGGTGAGGTGGCTGAGTGGTCGAAAGCAGCGCTTTGCTAAAGCGCCGTACCCCAAAAGGGTACCCAGGGTTCGAATCCCTGCCTCACCGCGGGCGCGAAGGCGCGGGCCAGGTCGGGCCGCCGAAGCTGCCGCGCCGTCTGGCTTCAAAGGGGGAATGAGCGAGCTTCTGAAGCTGACCCGATCTCCCGATCTCTCCGAAGGAATGGGAGGGCGGCAGGGTCGCCGAGCACAAGTGATCGTTCGGCGTTAGGGCGCCTTGTCGGCTTCCACGTCGATCGTGACCTCGACATCCTGCCCGACGACGGCCGTCCCCTCGACCGTTTTGCTCCACGTGAGGCCGTAGTCGCTGCGCTTGATCGGCTCCGCGGTGGTGAGCTGCCAGCCGCTGATCTCGCGGTCGCCCGTTCCCTTCCCTTTCCCGAGGAATTTACCGTGCAGGGTAATTTCCTTGGTCACGCCGTGCATTGTGAGGTCGCCCACGATGTCGCCGGTGTCGGGCCCCGTCTGCTTCACGCTCTTGCTCTTGAAAGTGATCTTCGGGAATTTCGCGACGTCGAAGAACTCGTCCCCGTGCAGATGGGCGTCGCGCTTCTCATTTTTCGTATCGATGCTGCTCGCCTCGAGCATCGCAGTCACCGTCGACTTCTCAGGATGATCCGGATCGACCGAAATCGTGCCGGTGAACTTGGTGAAGTTGCCGGTCACGTAGCTGAAGAAGTGGCGCACTTTAAAGCTGATCGAGGAATGCACCGGATCGAGCTTGTAGGTCTCCTCCGCCTGCGCGCCGATGACGCTACCGGCGAAGATGCCGATCGTAAGAAAAAGAAGAAGTCTTTTCATTGGTCCGCGATCCTAGGCGCGGCGAGCGCCTTGAGCAATGCGTTCCGGCCCCGTGGCATCCGCCCGAAAAGCGTGGCCAGCGCTGCCGCCGGATCGCTTCGCAAGATCGCCGCATCGTGCACGCCTGCGAAACGCGCCAGCTCCGCTTCGAAATGCCGGAGTGCCTTCGCCGTCGCCTCTTGTTTATCGAGAAATCCGAACGCGCGTTTCAGCAGATAAAAAAGCTCCGGCGCAGGATGCTCGGGCTCGGTCGTGAGCTCGATCCATTCGACGAAACACGAAGCCGTCTGCATCCGTAGATAGCTCTCGCGAATCCCGCCGAAAGGATTACGCACGACCGCCTCGGTCAGCGTATGGAGGTTAGATTTGCGGCTCCGCTTGATCTGAATCTCCGACTCGAAAAACAGATCGAGTTTCCCCGCGAAAACACTTTTCGGCCGCCGCGCCCCGCGCGCCACCGTCTCGAGACAGCCTAACGACTCCGTGCACCAGGAGATGATCAGGCTGGTATCGCTCAGCTTGCGTTTCCGCAGCAGAATCGCGTTCGTGGTTTCCATCCGAAGAAGGGGAGGAATGAATCAGGAAGAAAGGAAAGCAGGAAAACCTGACGCACTAAATTCCCCTTCCTGTTTTCCTGCTTTCCTCATTCAACCTCCTCCGAATCAGGAAGCCCGGAGTCTACGGGGCTCGAACCCGCAACCTCCGCCGTGACAGGGCGGCGCTCTAACCAATTGAGCTAAGACTCCAAAAAGAGAACGCCACCGTAGGACGCCGCCTCCTCCCCTTCAACCGATTTTTCGGACCTAGCGCCCGGGCCGAAGTTTGCGGCTGGAATCCGGCGAGCGTATTCTTTCGGAGAAGGTCAGCACGAGCGACGACGACGGAAATGAGCGACGAATCAACACGAGGCGGGGAACCGGGCGACGCGCCGGACGACGGGGAAGTGATTTCTCTGCTCGAGGCTTTCGATCGCGCCGTCGCCATGCTGCCGCCGGATGATTTTAGCCGCGAGCGCCTCCTCATGCTGCGCGGAGAAATCGAGGCGCAGCAAGACATGATCGGCGATGCGCGCGACATGATCGAGAAGCTCGAGCAGGTCATAAAAAAGGTGACCTCGCCGGCGAATCGAATCGGCACATTCCTCGGCAGCCCCGCGCGCGAGACCGGGCAGATCGTGGTCGGTGGCGCGGATTATTTTTGCAACGTCGACCCGCGGATCAGCCTCGGGAAGCTGCAACGCGGCACGCGCGTTCTCGTCAACGAAGCTTACGTCATCGTCGGCGATCTCGGTTTTGAAACGGCCGGGCCGGTCACGAAAATCGCCGAAGTTCTCGGCATCGATCGTCTCCGCGTCGGCTCCGAGCACGGGACACAATCTTTAGTGCTTCTGAGATCGGCCCAGCTCGCAAAATCGTCGCTCAAAGTCGGCGACGAAGTGCGCGTCGACGGCAACTTCCGGGTCGCGCTCGAAGTCCTCGCGCGACCCGAAGCGAGTGATCATTACCTCGACGAAGTGCCCGAGTTGCCCTGGGAAAAAGTCGGCGGCCAGGACGAAGCGCTCCAAGCCATTCGCGACGCAATCGAGCTACCGCTTTTGCACGAAGAACTCTTCGCGAAATACCAGCACGCCACCCCGAAAGGATTCCTTCTTTACGGCCCGCCCGGCTGCGGCAAAACGCTGATCGGAAAAGCCACCGCTTATAACCTCACGAAGCAACTGCGCGACAAATCCGGCGCGGATATGCGCGAGTATTTCATGCACATCAAGGGGCCTGAAATCCTCAACATGTGGGTCGGCGAGTCGGAGCGGATGGTGCGCGAAATTTTCGCGACCGCGCGCGAGAAGCGGCGCGAAGGTTACATGCCGTTTCTGTTCATCGACGAGGCCGAGAGCATCCTCGGCACCCGGCGCGCTTCGCGTTACTCGAGCATCCTCTCGACGCTCGTGCCGATGTTTTGCACGGAGATGGACGGGATTGATTCGCTTAATGAAGTCGTCATCATCCTCGCTTCGAATCGCGCAGACTTGATCGATCCCGCGATCCTGCGTCCCGGCCGGATCGATCGCAAAATTAAAGTGAACCGCCCGAACAAAGAAGGCGCGCGCGAGATTTACCGCATCTACCTGACCGACAACCTCCCGTACGATGCGAAGATCCTCGCCGGCGCCGTCTCGAAACCAGCCGCACTCGACGCGCTCATCGGACGGCTGATTGAGAAGCAGTTCGCCAAACGCGAGGAGAATCGCCTGCTCGAAGTGACCTTGCGCAGCGGCCGCACCGAAGCGCTCTATCGCAGCGACGTCCTCAGCGGCGCGATTATCGCCTCGGTCGTGGAGCGCGCGAAAGCGTTGGCGATCAAACGCGCGATCGCGAGCGGGGGCGCTGACCCCGACCGCGACGAAGGCATCAGCGAAGCCGATCTCGAGGCCGCCTGGAACGCCGAGTATCTCGAAAACGAAATCCTGCCCGCGACCGATGTCACGGAAGACTGGCTCAAGCTGATCGACTACGACCCGGACAACGTGGTCAAGATTTCGCCGGTCCGTTCTCTCAAACGCACGAACTCGAACGCGCCCTCGGGCGTGATTTAGTTTGGCAACCGTCGCGAGTTTTGCGAGCCGGTTGAGCTTCTCGTGACGACCAAGGATTTTAAAAAGTTCGTCGCGGTGGAACACCGCGAGCAGCACGCGTGACGCGTGCGCTACCCGGCAGAATTTCGACCGGCGCGGCGACGAATCCGGTGCCAGAATCAGAGTCATGATAACTCGCCTCGCTGCCGCGCTTCTCGTCGCCATCCCACTTTCCACTATCGCCGCTCGCGCGGCAGCGCCCGACGCCGCAGAGTTGCAGAAAATGGCGGCGCGTTTCGTGCCCACGGAAATCAGCGCGGATGTCTCGCAGCTCTCGCCTAACGATCGCAAGGTCCTCGCGAAACTGGTCGAGGCTTCGCAAATCATCGACGGGATTTTCCTGCGACAGAAGTGGACGGGGAATCCGTCGATGCTCCTGGAACTAGCCGCGGACGAGAGCACGGAAGGGCGCGCGCGACTCCGGAATTTCGTGATCGAGAAAGGTCCGTGGTCTTCGCTGGACCAGAACAAACCGTTCATCCCCGGCGCGCCGCCGAAGCCGGAAGGCGCCGGCTTTTACCCGCCTGATGCAACCAAGGCCGAGATCGAAGCCTGGATCAAATCACTCCCGCCTAACGAGCAGGAGCGAGCAAAAGGTTTCTTCACGGTCGTGCGCCGGAAGCCGGACCGATCGTTTCTGCTCGTCGACTACAGCACGGAATACGGCGGCGAGCTGACCCGCGCGGCGCAGCTTCTGCGCGAGGCCGCGGCGGCCACGAGCGAGCCGACCTTGCAAAAATTCCTGAAGACGCGGGCCGACGCTTTTCTGAGCAATGACTACTACCTCAGCGACGTCGCCTGGATGGAACTGGAAGGCGCGATCGAGCCGACGATCGGCCCCTACGAGGTCTACAACGACGAGTGGTTCAATTACAAAGCCGGCTTCGAGGCGTTCATCACCGTCCGCGACGCGGAAGAAAGCGCGAAGCTGCAAAAGTTTTCCGGGGAACTGCAGGACATCGAGAATCATCTCCCGATCGATCCGAAGTATCGCAACCCAAAACTCGGCACGCTCTCGCCGCTCGTGGTCGTGAACGAAATTTTCGACGCGGGAGACGCCAACCACGGCGTCCAGACCGCGGCCTACAATCTGCCTAACGACGAACGGGTGACCCGCGAGAAAGGCTCCAAACGGGTCATGCTGAAGAACGTGCAGGACGCGAAGTTTGAGAAAATCCTCAAGCCGATCGCGGCCCTCGTCCTCTCGCCTAACGACCAAAAGGATCTCTCCTTCGACGCCTTTTTCACCCACATCGTCGTGCATGAACTCATGCACGGTCTCGGCCCGCACGACGTCACCACGGATGGCCGGAAGAGCACGGTGCGCGCAGAACTTAAAGACGCCTACAGCGCGCTCGAGGAAGCGAAGGCCGACATCTCCGGCCTCTTCGCGCTCCAATACATGATCGACAAAGGCGTAGTCGATAAGTCGCTCGAGCGCTCGCTTTACACGACCTACCTCGCCTCCAGTTTTCGCACGCTCCGTTTCGGGACGAATGAAGCGCACGGGCTCGGGATGGCGGTGCAATTTAACTACCTCCTCGATCACGGCGGTTTTACGGTCGCGCCCGACGGCACTTTTGCGGTGAATCCGGCAAAGATAAAAGAGGCGGTCGAAGGATTGACCCGCGAGATCATGACCATCCAGGCCGAAGGTAGCTACGCGAAGGCGAAAGCGCTGAGCACTAAACTCGGCGTCATCCGGCCGGAAGTGCAACGCGCGCTCGACAAGCTCGGCGGCGTGCCGGTCGATATCGAGCCCAAGTTCACCACCGCCGAGAAACTCGTGCGCGAGAACCCGTAAGAACAGTCGCACCATTCGGGCCGCGCGGCGGCCCCCGTTCGTCATCCCGAGCCGCGCAGACGGCGAGGAACTCGCAGGCGTCGGGTGGTGTCGTTAGGCAAAGTCGCGTCGAACAACGCTTGCGAGATCCCTCTCCGCGCTCCGCCGACTCGGGATGACAACTCGCGGGGGGCGGCCGTCCTCGCAGGGAAACGATCGTTCTCGCACCTGGCGCTGCCCGCGCTTTGCGCTTTCTCCGGCGTCGTCCGCACTTTAGCTTGGGCATGTATGAAGCGACTTTGCGTTTTGTTCCTCGTGCTCATGATTCCCCTCGCCCACGCGCAAATGCCCACGCCCCGCCACACGCCCGACGTCTCGAATAAGGCCTTGATCACGACCGACACGCCGAACTTGAGCGCGGCGCGCTCCGGCGACGCGGCTGCGTTGCACCAGCTCGCCGACGATTTCTACAACTGGCGCAACGAGCAATTCCCCGTCGGCAGCAGCGACTCCGGCCTGCACAAATGGGACGATCGCCTAACGAACTATGCGCCGGAGAAAGTGGCTGAGCGCACCGAACACGTTCGCGACCTCCTCGCCAAGGTGCAGGCGATGGAGACGACGAGCTGGCCGAAAGACGACCGCATCGACTGGATTCTTTTCCGCTCCCAACTCGAAGCCTACGACTTCGACGAGCGCGTCTGGCATTCGCTCAGCCGCGATCCGCAGACCTACGTCAGCGAATGCAGCAACGGCATCTTTTCCCTCCTGAAAAAGGAATACGCCGCGCCGGAAGAACGCGCTCGCGCCGCGACCGCCCGGCTCCGCGCGATGCCGGCGATGCTCGCGCAGGGCGAGAAGAACCTCAGCGAACCGGTGCAGTTATTTTCCCAGCTCGCGATCGCTTCCGCGCGCGCGATCGACCCGCTCTTCCAGGACAGCCTCATGACCCTGGCGCAGAACCTGCCGCCTAACGAAAAGCAGGAACTCGTGCAGGCGCGCGACCAGGCGGTCGAAGCGATCCACGGCTTTGCCGATCAACTCGAGAAACGTCTGCCCACGATGGTCGCTTTCGCGCCGATGGGGACGGAGAACTACAACTGGTATCTCCACCACATTCTCCTTCTCCCGCTCGATGCCGCGGAAGTGGAAATGATCGGCCGGGTCGAGCTCGCGCAATATCGCGCCTACGAAGCCTGGCTGCCCGATCCGTCGCTCGCCGATCCCGATCCGAAACGGAGCAAAAATATCCCGAAAGATCAGGCTGCGTTCCTCAAAGCCTACGAAAGCCGCGAGGCCGAGATGATCGATTTCTTGCAGGCGCATCATCTCGTGACCCTGCCGGATTACCTTGGGAAATTTGAAATCCGGCAACTGCCCGAAGCGTTCAAGCCGACCAGCCCGGGCGGCTTCATGAACCCGCCCGGTCTCTACGACAAAGATCCGGTCGGTTTCTATTTCATCCCGACCTACAACCCGGAGTCGAAGAACTTTTACATCCGCGCGGCGATCGAAGATCCGCGGCCGATTCTCGGGCACGAAGGCATTCCCGGGCACTTCCTCCAGCTCTCGATCGCGAACCATTTGCCGGACGAAATCCGCCGGCAGAACGGCAACAACGTTTTCATCGAAGGCTGGGCGCTTTACGGCGAGGAAATGCTCATGCGCCAAGGGCTTTATCCGCCCGACTCCGCCTCGCAGGGACAGGTGCTGCGGCTGGCGCGTTATCGCTGCGCGCGCATCGGCGTGGATGTGAATCTGCACACCGGCAAGTGGACCTTTGAGCAGGCCGTGAAGTACTTCATGGAAGCCGGCGGTCTCGATCGCGAATCGGCCGAAGGCGAAGCCGCCGGCGCCGCCTCGAGCCCGACACAGAAGATCAGCTACATCGTGGGGAAATGGCAGATCATGCAGTTGTTAGGCCGCTACCGCGACCGGCACGGGAAAGACTTCAACCTCGGGAAATTTCACGACGAATTGATCAGTCACGGGAGCCTCCCGGTTTCGATCATCGAGTGGATCATGCTCGATGATTCCTCCGCGATGGAGAAAGCGTTAAAGTAGGCGCAAGCCGATGCCGACAAAACCGCCAGTCACAGAGGTGGAATGGGAAGTTCTGCCGCCGGAAGAGCAGCAAAAACGCGCCGAGGTCGAGCCGCTCTTCCGCTGGCTCGCGCTCGTGATGGACAACTTCCTCAAGCTCCCGGGAACGAAATTTCGCTTCGGCCTGGATCCGCTCATGGGGCTCATCCCCGGCCTCGGCGACACCGGCTCGACCATCATCTCGGCGATGGCGCTGCTCGCGGCGGCGCGGCGCGGACTCCCAAAAGTCCTGCTCGCGCGGATGTCGCTCAACATCCTCATCAACGAAATCGTCGGCATCATCCCGATCGCCGGCGACGCCTTTTCGTTCTGGTTCAAATCGAACGCGCGCAATTACGAATTGCTCAAGCGCCATACCGGCAGCGCGCGGCGGACCTCGACCAGCGACTGGGTCTTCGTCGCGCTCGTGCTCGTCGCGCTGGTCGCGATTTTACTCGTGAGTCTGGCGGTGAGCTTCTGGCTGCTCGCGCAGCTCGGGCATTTGCTGAGCCGCGGGAAGTAGCTTGGAGGGACGGGCGCCGTCCCGCCCCAGTTTGGTCAGCCGCGGTGGACGCCGACTTCACGTGGACGACACGGGGGTCGTCCCTCCAGAGCACGAATGCGCGTTCTTTTAGTCGACCAGATACCGCAGCCGCAGCGAGTGAATCGCTTCCCGCGCATGACCGTAAGGCAGGCGGAATTCCTCGACTGAGGCGAATTTCATCCGGCGCGCGAAGACATCCTCTTCTTCCCGGGTGGCAGGCAACCGCGCGATGCTGCGATTCTGCCAGCGGCGCAGGACCGATTCGCTTGCGCGGAGAAACTGATAGGAGCTGCGCAAACTTTCAGCGTCGGTCGCGGCGAGCACTTCAGCGGCGGCTAGTTTTTCGATCGCGCGAGCGAAATTTGGTTCCCAAATTTTGTGCCGCATCTGTAGACCCTGGACGAGAAATTCGGCCTCGATCATCCCGCCGATGCCGGTTTTGAAGTCGTAAAAATCGTTCCCGCTCCCGCGATCGTTCGCGATTCGCACGAGCATATCCTCAATTTGCCTAACGAGATCTTTCCGACGTCCGGCCGCGCGCCAAATCTCCTGGGCGAGGGCACTAAACTCGGCCTGGTCCGGCCCTGCGATCGGGCGCGCCCGGGTCAGCGCTTGCACCTCCCAAAATTGCGCGCGCTTTTCGTAGTAGGGAGCGAGCGCTTCGAGGGAAGAAACGAGCGGACCCTTTTCTCCTTCGGGCCGGAGCCGCGGGTCGATCATGGCGAGGCTTCCTTCCGCGGTCGAAAGGGCGAGTTCGCCGATCAATTGCTGGGCCACGCGCGGGTCGGTGCCGAGGAACATGACGTCGAGATCGGCGCCGTAACCGAGCTCGCGCCCACCAAATTTTCCGAGAGCGATGATGGTCAGGCTTTGCTCCGGATCGAGCTGCCGATAGATGGCGAGGAGACACGCTTCGGCGAGAGCGGTCTGCTCCGCGAGGATGGTCGGGAGCGGCGCGATCTCAAGCACGTCGCGCAGGAGAACGCGCAGGAACTCCCGCCGCCGGTAGGTGCGCACCGGGTCGAAGGAATTCGCGTTCCCGCCGGTAGACTCGAGGCGCGCGAGATGTTGCGCGACGGTGCGCGAACCGTCGAGCATGCCGCCACGGGTTACTTCCTCGATCAATTGGGGACGGCGAATGAGCAGACTCCCAGCCGCTTCACTCGCGTCGAAAGTGCGCACCAGCAGATCGAGCAGACGCGGGTTGGCCACGAGCAACTCGAAGAGCAAACTGCGCAGGCCGTAGGCCTCGACGAAACGGACGAATTGGTTGAGCGCCCCATCCGGATCGGCCGCCTGCGCCATGCTCTCGAGGACAAGCGGGCGGAGCTTGCGAAAGATCTGCCGGGTCCGCGGCGAGACGTGAAACCCGGCTGCGCCCCGGCCGAGTTGCTCGATCATTTTCTCTGCCCGCGCGGGTTCGCGGAAGATGCTGAAATCAACCGTCGGGGGTTCGTTAGGCGAACCCGCGGCCACGACCCTTTCGAAAATTTCACGGACGGTGCCCATCTCGTGGCGGAGCGCCGCGAGGAGTGCGTTTTCGTCTTCGAAGCCGAGGCTGCGCGCGAGCAGTTGCAACGCCGGACCCGATTCTGGGATGGTGTGCGTCTGCTGTTCGCCTTCGATCTGCAGCCGATGTTCGACCCGCCGGAGGAAGCGGTAGGCGGTATCGAGATTGTTCGCATCGGCTACGGGCAAAAGATCGAGCTGCGCGATCCCGCGGAGCGCTTTGAGCGTGCTGGTTTCCTGGAGAAACGGATGGCGCGAAGCGTGCAATAACTGCAGCGCCTGGACGACAAATTCGATCTCGCGAATTCCCCCCACCCCGAGCTTCACATTCCGCCCGAGAAATTCCTGACCGACGATGTCGCGTTCGATCCGGCGTTTGATCAACGAGATCTCCTCGAGCAAGTCGCGCGTCGGATTGCGCGGAAAAATGAAGGGCTGGTGCTGCCGCAAAAAGTCGTAGGCGAGCTCGCGATCGCCGCAAATCCAGCGCGCCTTGATCAGCGCGAGCCGCTCCCAGGTTTCGCCAAAACCCGCGTAGTAATTCTCCATGCTCTCGAGCGAGCGGACGAGCGGGCCGGCGCTCCCTTCGGGTCGGAGGCGCAGGTCGATGCGGAAGAGCGACCCGGCCGGGCCGGAGATGGCGAAGGTTTCGATGATTTTGTTCCCGAGCCGGGTGAACCATTCGTGGTAACTAAAATTCGCGGTCAACTGACCCTCTTCGCTGTAGACGAAAATGAGATCGACGTCGGAGCTGTGGTTGAGTTCGCGCCCGCCGAGCTTACCGAGCCCAAAAATCGCGAACTCGCTCTCCGGCGAACCCCAGCGACGGCGGAACTCTGCATTCCAGTGGTCGAACACGGTCGTTAGGCAAATATCGGCGAGCTGCGAAAGCTCACTGAGCGTTTCCTCGAGCGGCGCGGCCCCAGCGACTTCCCGCAGGGCGATCCGCACCATCTCGCGGCCTTTCCACTGCCGGAGGAGCCGGAAGTTATTTTCCACGAGCGAACGGCCGTCGGCAAAATTGCGCAGGTCGGTGATCATTCGCCCGTAGCCGCGGTCCTCGGCCGTGACCTCTGGATCGGCCAGCCAGAGCAGGATCTCCGGCTCTTGGGCAAGGCGCCCCCGGCAGATGCTCGAGACCGCGAGGAGATGGTGGAGCGCGCCTTCGCCTAACGGAAAGCTGGCCACCGTTTCGCCTAACGACGGCGCATTTTCCGGCCAGCGCGCCGCGAGTTCGGAGAGCGAATCTTCGACTGTGCGATTGCGAAACCGGTTTTCGCCTAACGAACTCGGCGCCACTGCTTCGAACTCGGAGCCGGGAGCGGCGATCCTAGGGTTCCCCCGCCGGCGCAGCCATTTTCGTGCGCATCTCCGCGAGCTTGCGCCGCTCGCCCCGAGTCAGGCTGGCGAGGCCGCGGCGGGATATTTTTTCGAGCAGCGGATCGATTTCCTCCACGATGTAATCCTCCACCGAGAGTGCGCGAAGACGTTGCTGCTCGAGCTGCCGCGCCCGCAGATAACGCTGCACGAACGAAGTGCGACCGAAGCCGAGCAGATGCGCGTAGAGCCAGCCGGC
>JBBSUP010000005.1:0-71951 GCA_038234295.1 Chthoniobacterales bacterium | reverse complement strand
TGGTCCGGTCGAGGAGCTCGGGCCGGCGGACGTCGTCTGGTTCCCCCCGAACGAGAAGGACTGGCACGGCGCGGCACCGACCACGGCGATGAGTCACATCGCGATCCGGGCTCGACTACTGCACGGGCTCCAGCACTGGGACCCCGCCGCATCCGACCTCGACCGGTCTGCCCTCAACGTCGCGGCCGCACTCGCCTGTTTCCCGCTCGTGGGCGGCATCATTTTTTCATCCTCGAAAAGCGCGATAGCTTCGTCCGCTTTTACGCGATGCAATCGATCATCTTTGGCGCGATGGGTCTGCTTTTCTGGCTCGTCTGGAGCGTCTTCTTCGCCATCCTCGGGCACATCCCGGCGATCGGCGTGATCTTTGCGGTCATCCTCTGGCTCGTCTGGGCAGTGGTCAGTCTGGCCACTCTTCTCCTCCTCGTCATCGCGATTGTGAAAGCCTTCAGCGGCGTCCGCTGGGACATTCCCTGGGTCGGACCGATGACGCGCCGGCAGTTCGATGCCGCTCTTTTGTGCTCGCCGGCTCAGGCGACCAGCTTCACTACGACCTGGTTCAGGATCAGTTCGTGATCGAGCTGGGAGGTAACGATCTGCACATTCGCGGTGAGGCAGGCTTCCATCCCGCGAATCAACTGCTCGGTCTGGAAACGCCCGGCGTGCATCGCGGCAATGCCGAGAGCGAAGCCGTTGATCGAGCCGTCTTTTTTGCGTGGGAGATGCGCGGTCGCCTCGGCCGGGAGGCGGTTGAGGCTGGAGACGAAACGGAAGGCCTCGCGCGGCCACGGGATTTTGTGACGCTCCATCAGGTCCTTCACGAGGAGGAGACTGCGCGCCGTCGGGAAGACCGCGACGAGGAGAATGCCGTTGACCGATTCGCCCTGATCGAGCAGACGCCTAACGAGCGTGAGCGCGTGCTCGAGCCGGCGGGCGGCGAGCGCGTTTCCGAGCTCGAAGACGACCCCCGCGCGTGAGAGCGGCACAAGCGAACGCACTTCCTCGAGGGTGACGCGGCGCTGATCGGCGCCGAGATAAAGATCGATTTTCTCGAGCTCGTTACCGATGACGCGCCGATCGCCACCGGTGAGGAGGACGAAGAGGTCGAGCGCTTCGGGATCGAACTGGAGCTGGAGCGGGCGGCCTAACGACTGCACAAGATCGGTCGCGGCTTCTTCCCAGCCGTCGCGTTTGGAATCGATTCGGTTAACTCCGCGACGCCTTTTTCCATGCTGCAGTTTGCGTTGGTGCGAAGGAGGCGAATGCGAATGTCGCGCGCCGCAACATTTGCGTCGCAAAAGTGTTCTCCAGCCAAAATCTGCCGAGCGCACGCCCGAATCCTCGAAGGGCTGCAGGCATTACGCTGGTCGCTTCTTCACCGTCGCATAGCCGTCCCCGACGGCGGTTGGCCCGCTTTCCCACTGCCACGAAGCTCTCCTTCGAGTTTCAACCATAAAAAAAGGAGCCCGAAAGCGTTTTGAACTTGCGCAAACGCGGCACCCTCCAAAACGCATCACCGCGTTAAGGTAAGACCGCTTGGAGCTCTGGGCGGCTTTGGACCGGACACGCCGAGAAGAAGTCCATGAGCATAAGTTATTTCCGCCGGCAGATTGAGAACGTCCGTCTGATATATCTCGATATATTTCATCCCGTAAGAAACTCCGGCATCAATGGCCCGGTGAAGCACGGACGCCGGATCGTCGGGAATTCCGCCGTTCATCCGGTAGGTTCGCTCGGCAAAGCACCAGAAAGCCATCTGTCCTGCTCCATCGGGTTGACTATTCCAGAGCAAGTTCCAGACAGATCCATCCGGCCCTGGAGCCGTTGGATTATGAGTGGAAAGACTGTTGATTTGGACGAGAAAGCGTCCGGCCCACGAAGCGCGCGCGGTGAGCGTCGCGTTACGGGAGAGGTACGTTTCATCCGGATCCAGGTTGCTGCCTCTGACATGACCCGTCGTTCCGATCGCCATCGCGACATACTGACTGGGAAAAGCCTTCATCGTGGCATCGATGATCTGTTTTCCGGCATCGAGCATTTTTTCTGAGGTGTAGCCGCCGGCGAGCCACGCTTCGACTTCCTCAGGCGAATGCGGCACGCGCCAATCCTCACTCGCCGCATTGGCGAAGCTCGCCGTAACGATTTTGACTGTGGGATTTTTGCCGAAGCGCGCACCTAGTGCAGCGATCAGCGCTTTCTTTTTTTCAAGGTAAGTCGGATCCCAGAAGACTGGGATGGTCGTGGAGACACCGTCGTCATCGAAAGTGTAAAAGGCTCCCCCTGCTTTGGCGACGGCATCGGTCACCCATTGAGGTTTCCCGGCTTGAGTCCCGATCCTCAAGAGCACGACCTTCCCCGCAGCCGCGGCTCTTGCCACTTCAGAATCAAGAAACGTCCAATCAAAAACTCCTTCAGTCGGCTCAATTCTGGCCCAGCTCGCACGGATGCTCAGCCCATCTACGCTAGTATTCTCCAAAACCACCTGTCGCGCCGGATTGTCGCCAATCGAGAGAGAAAACACCCCGTGGGGCACGTCGGCGCGAACCTGACCAGGGTGGGCTAGAACGCCAGCCACCAAACCGATGGCAAGGGTGTAAAGGAAGGCGTTTTTCGTTCGATTTCTATGAATTCCCATAAATTTAATACAATTCATAGCGAGGTTCGTGCCAAACGCGCCTGCTTTTTCGCCTCTTCACTCAGCCAGTCGACACATCAACCGCACGCCCGCCAAAGGCGCAGTCGTATTCCCCGGCCCCGCCTGGGAGAATCTTCCTCTTGAAGTTCGGAGCAGACCAAGTGTAATATTGCGCCTCTTCACAGCGCTCGTGCCCGACGATCGGGCCTCAGCTTTTTCCTGATTATTATGAAGACAATTCTTACGCTAGTTACCTCCGTTATTTTCGCTGGAAGACTCTGCTCCGTCTCGCTGGCAGCTCAATTCACCGATGTCACCTCAAGCACTGGCTTGGTGCAGGTGGAGCAGAAAACCTGGGGCAACCCAGTGTGGGGGGATATCAATAACGACGGCTACCTCGATCTGATCGTCCCAGATCACGGTCTCGCAGTCTCGAAGGGTCCCTTCGTTTATCTGAATAACGGAGGTCAGTCTTTTATCGATATCCGCACCACGTCGGGCATTCGCCGCGGGCCTGAGTTAGATGACGGGGACTGGCATGGCTATGCGTTTGGCGACTACGACAACGATGGCAACCTGGACCTCTACATAGCGGAAGGCGCGAAGGGGCAACAGGGTGGGACGACAAAGCGCGATCTCTTGTTTCGAGGTCACGGAGACGGCACGTTCGAATACGCCAGCGATACTGCCGGCGTGGAAACTTCGATGAATCGGGGACGCTGCGGATATTGGCTGGATTACGATAACGATAGTCATCTTGACTTGTTCGTGAAGAACGTTACCGGCTATAACGTTCTCTATAAAGGTGACGGCAACGGCACACTCACGCCCGTCCCGAATGCCGGTGGTCTGGCCGACGCGACATCCGGCCTTAACCTTGGCAGCATCATGTCGTTCGCCGACTACGATAACGATGGTTTTATGGATCTCATCATCACGGGCGACGGCAACGCGCAGGCACTCTATCACAATCAGGGCGACGGTACTTTCATCGACGCCACGACGGCGGCCGGAATGGTGCCGCTTACGGACGGCAAAGGAGTTGCGTGGGGCGATTACAATAATGATGGTCTTATGGATCTCTTGATCGCGCGAGGCGAGCAAGGCTCGCGGGAGAGTGGCGTTACACTCTATCGCAATAATGGCGATGGAACCTTTATCGATAGAACTTCCTCCGCCGGACTGGACTTCATCGCCACCTGCTGGGCTGTCCTCTGGGGTGATTACGATAACGATGGCTTTCTCGACTTCTTCGCAACCAACTCGGCAGTTTTAGGCGAAGGGCAAAGCAACCCAAACTTTCTCTATCACAATAATGGCGATGGGACATTCACAAACATGGCGGCCGACGCCGGCGTAGCAATGGAGGACGGAGTCGAAGTACATAAAGGGGCGGCGTGGGCTGACTACGATAACGATGGTTTTCTTGACCTTTTGGTAAAGGACGGTCTCGGGAACGAGGGAGACGAAGGCGCAGGGGCGAAAGGATTGCATTTTCTTTTTCGAAACAACGGCAACACCAACCACTTTATCAAAATAAACCTGAAGGGTGTGCAATCGAACGGGCAAGGAATCGGTGCGCGGGTCACGGTCACTTCATCCAACGGCATGAGCTACCGGCAGAACAACGGCGGCGGCGGCGGCGAGCAAGCGTCGGAAGGGAGCGAACCATTGCACTTCGGCATTGGTTCAGCGGTTGACGCAACCGTGGAGGTAAAATGGCCCAGCGGAACCGTCGACACCATGACCCAGGTAGCCGCGAATTCCACCCTGGATATCGTGGAAGGTTCGGCTGAGAACGCCATCCCGCCTGGGATCATACGGCAACCGAGGAATCGGAGCGTGATCGAAGGTAAGACCGCGCGCTTTTCGGTAATCGTTACCGGCGACGAACCGTTGACCTATCAATGGAGGAAGAATGGAGCCGATATCGCCGGCGCCATCGACGCAGTCTACGCGACTCCGCCAGTGACGCTGGAGGATCATGGCTCCGCCTTCTCCGTAACAGTGACCAATCCCGGAGGTAGCGTCACCAGTCGGGACGCGAAGTTGGGAGTCACTCCTAAGTGAGCTATCGCACTTGAACTCACTTGCGGTTGCTTAGGGCTTCCTTTTAAGGTGGTAAGAGTCGCTCGTATCCTTTGAGGAACGTGAAGTATCACTCGTGAACTGGGACGAGATGAGCCCTAAGATAAGTCTGGTTCGGCCTGCCTCAATGCACCGACAGGAAAATTCGGTTCCGAAGTCAGGTGGTCGAGACACTTCTGTCGAATGCAAACCCGATCAAGCAGTGCACCGGCCCACTTGCGAGCACTATCTCGCTGCGTAGTATCAAACGATGAAATATTTCCGGAAATTCGTCAATCGGCTGCAAGACCGGGTCGAACAGTGGTTTCCAAACTGGGCGCACCAGCGGCACCGGCGCAATTGGGACCGCAAGTGGGCCAATCCGCAATACAGCCCGTTCTGGAAAACGGACGAACCGCAGAAAGAGCTTGTCGAAGCGGTTAATTCCGGCTGGTTTGGAAAAGCGGAACGTGTTTTCGATGTGGGCTGTGGGAACGGCGAGGTTAGCCGGTGGCTCGCAACTCAGGGTTTCTCAGTCACGGGCTTGGATTACAGTGCCGCGGCGATTGAGAATTGCCGTCGCCTCTCGGCTGAAGATGGAAACGCTCTTTCTTTTGCCGTGGCTGATCTTTGCGCCCCTGACCTCCAACTGGAGCCGGCCGGTAATTTGATCGACCGCGGGTGCTTTCATCGCATCGCTGACGATCTCCGGGCCATCTTCGCGCGGAACATCGCTCAGGCCACGCGTTCTGGGGGTCATTTCCTTTTGCTTTCCGGCACTTTCCAGAACGCGCGCTTCGCCAATTATCACGGAGCTCGTTCGGAGGCTTCTCTTCGAGAGCATGTCACATCGATCTTCGGGCCTTATTTCATCGTCGATCGTGCCGATTCAGCCATGATTAGTGCGACCCAGGACCAAGAGGCGATGCCGGCCGTGGCCTTTTGGATGACCCGCAAAACGGACTGAAGTGAAAGGAGCCGTGTATTGCCAAACGACGCTTCTGCAAAGCAGAGCGCAGTAACATGAAACCTGTCGTTTCGAGAAATGACTCCGGCCGTAACGGCCGCTATGGCTGGATGGCCATCATCATCCTGAGCACTTTCCTTTGGGGTTCCGCCGTCCAACGACTCACGGCGAAACGCACAGTGGTCGACCCCTCGGAAGCGACCGTTCTGCCAGATTTGGTTTACAAGCGGGTCGGCACTACTGAGCTCAAGATCGATCTCTATCTCCCCAAGAATGTCTCGGGCCAGCCGCCTATGATTCTTTGCATCCACGGCGGAGGCTGGAGCAGAGGCAACAAGAGAAATTGCTCCGGCGTGATGATGGTGAAGGAGGGCTACGCCGTGGCTAGCGTTCAGTATCGGCTTACGGACGAGGCGGCATTCCCCGCTCAGATTGAAGATTGTAAAGCTGCGGTGAGATGGCTGCGAGCGAATGCCGTGAAATACAATTTCGATGCCGACCGCATCGGCGTATGGGGACACTCTTCCGGTGCGCATCTCGCAGCTCTCCTTGGTACTTCCGCCGGAGTGTCTAGCCTGGAAGGAAGCGGGGATAACTTACAATACTCGAGCCGCGTCCAAGCCGTGTGCGAAATCTCAGGTCCCGCTGACATCGTTCGCATGTATCAGGACGTCGCCGCCAGCTCATCGGGGAGGGCACCGGAAGCCAAGTCCGTCATCGAAGCCCTGATTGGCGGTCCGATGGAGAAAAAAAAGGCGAATGCTATCGCCGCCAGCCCGATGACTTATATTTCAAAGGATGACCCTCCTTTTCTCATCATTCATGGCGACGAAGATTCTACCGTTCCGGTCAATCAAAGTCAGTTGTTCGCCGCCGCGTTGAAGACGGCGGGCTTGGAAGTTACCTTGGATATAGCCGTCGGGCGGGGGCACGGAGCCGGCGGTCCGCGTTTCGAGCCAGTGATAAAGGCTTTCTTCGACAAGCACCTCCGATGACGTCGAACAAATCGTTTGGGCAGACGTCCAGGAATCGCTTCAGCATCGAGGCGCGACCTGTCAGTAGAGGGGACGCGAAAAGCAATTGTGTACCTAGGCGGGACGGCGGATATATCCCAAGGGACGCAGTAATTCTCCGTTACAAGGAACATGCCAACGCAATGATCGGCGAATTTCCGGCGAGCAAAGCCTCGGAGGCGCAGTCTGGCGGATTTCGCGTCTCAGAGAGACAACCTCCTGATAAAAAAACATGGAAATACCAACCAAACTCAAAGAATACATAGACAATAATCGCGCTCCGCTACCCCCGATTGGCGATCCTGATGAACCGCTGCAGATTGATTCGCTCGGCCTGATCCGTCTCGTTGCCTTCTTAGAGAATGACCTCGGGATCCGGATCGAAGACGAGGAACTTCTCGCAGAAAATTTTGCTACAATGCGGGCGCTCCGCGATCTGCTAGAGACGAAGTCTAAGACAGCAGACCTGCCGTAGTTTCGACCATTGCACGACGAGCGCACTTGCTCCGAGGGAGGCGGCGGCGCCATTCGAGCATTTGTGCTTTGCGGCGGGCTGGGAACGCGGCTTCGGTTGGTGCTGAGCGATCGGCCGAAATCAATGGCCCCGGTGGCAGGCGTGCCGTTTCTTCAGCGCCTAATTGAACACCTGCGGACTCAGGGAATTGGCGAGATTGTTCTTGGGACGGGTTATTTGGCGGAGCAGATCGAAGAGCATTTTAAGGACGGAGCGGATTTTGGCTTAACGATAAATTACTCGCGCGAGCCACGGCCCCTGGGCACCGGCGGCGCGGTCAAACTGGCGGAAGACGAGCTAAGTGACCCGGCGTTGGTTCTCAACGGTGACAGTTTCGTCGCGTGGAATCTCCGGCCGATGCTCGATCTTGCTGAGGCGCGTCGGGCCGATCTGGTGATGGCGCTGCAGTCGGTTCCGGATGTCGGTCGCTACGGAAACGTGGTCTTGGGCGAGGACGAGCGGGTGATCGGATTCGTAGAGAAAGGAACGAATACCGGCGTCGGGCTAATCAACGCGGGCGTCTATTTACTTCGCAAAGAAATCGTTAGCGAATTGCATGAAAACGTTCCGATCTCCTTAGAGAAAGACGTTTTCCCTCACCTGCTGCATCGGCGCGTATATGGCGTCGTCTGTAACGGGCCATTCATCGACATTGGAATTCCCGAAGACCTGGCGCGCGCCCAAACTTTGTTCGTCCCTTGAGTACCGATCAACTAGTGCCGGGGGCCACGCCAGCCGTTCTGACGGCTACGACCGTGCCGTCCGCTCACTCTGCAGACGACGCCGGTCGATTTTTCCATTATCGGTGCGGGGAAGTGTTTCGCAAAAATCAATTTTTTCGGGGATCATGTAAGACGGCAGCTTTTCCGAACAGTGCCGTTTTAGCTCCGCGTGATCGAGAGAGCTGCCTTCGACAATCGTCACCACAGCTTGGATCGCGTTGCCAATCGCTTCATCCGGAATCGCCAATGCGACCGCTTCATCCACCGCTGGATGGGCGAGGATGATCGCCTCAATCTCACCCAGCTCCACGCGATACCCGCGCGTCTTGATCATGTGGTCCTTGCGTCCGATATAGAGATAGTTCCCCTTTTCATCAATAGTCACCCAATCCCCTGTAGAATAGATTTTCTCCTCCCGACCGACGGCCAGAGGGTTGACGGAGAAAGCGGCCTTCGTCTCCTCCGGCCGCCCGTAATAACCACGCATGACGGCCGGACCTCGCGCGTGGAGCAGTCCTTCTTTTCCGGGACCCGTAACCCTCTGGCCTTCCTGGTCGATCGCGATGAGTTCGGTATTCGCGCATGCCTTTCCAATTGGAATCGGCGCCGAGGCTTCCAGAGACAGCTGCTCGACTTCGTAATAGGCGCAGACATTCGTCTCGGTAGGTCCGTAGAGGTTGGCATAACGCGGGTGCGGTAATATCTCCATCAGCGCGCGTAAATGTTTGGTGGGAAAAACTTCGCCGGCAAACAAGATCCAGCGAAGCGAACGAAGATCGCCCTTCTCCAGTTTTCCGCGGGCGAGCAGGAGCATCAAAACCATTGGCACAGAGTACCAAACCGTAATTCTTTGCTCCCGGATGAAGGAGGAGAGCTGCAGCGGAAAAACCGACAGACCTTCCGGGACGAGGGAGATGGCCGCGCCAGCCTTTACCGCGACAAAGATATCGAAGACCGAGAGATCGAAATTGAATGGCGCGTGATTGGATAGACGATCCCTAGCCGTAACGCCAAAAGCCTCAGTCGCCCAGTTGACAAAAGTCAACGCATTCAGATGCGATAGCATGACACCTTTCGGCGTCCCGGTGGAGCCCGAGGTAAATAGAATATAGGCTAGGTCGTGATCAGTAACATGGACCAAGGGTAGCTTTAATGAATAGCGGTGCAGATCGGCAAAGCTTTGGCCTGGGGCTGGAGATAACCCATCTGGGCGCATATTGACAAAGAAGAGCGCGGCCTGCGGACATACCTTTTGGAAGGCCCCATCGAGCTTTCCGTAAAGCGAGGCGCTCGTAATTAACGCACGGAAGGCGCACTGCCGGGCAATTTCGATGAGGCGAAGGCCAGGAGCATTCGCATCAATCGGAACATAACACGCGCCCGTCTTGAGTATCCCGAAGATGCTCACGATCGCGGAAGGAGATTTTTTAACGTATAGCCCCACTCGATCTCCCGGGCCAACACCTCTCGCGATCAATGCATTCGCGAGCTGATTGCTCTGAGACTCTAGTTCGCCATACGTGAGGGTTTCATTCAACAGACGCACGGCCTCGGCTTCTGGCCGTCGCGCCGCGCTTTCGATAAGAAGCTGATGCAATAGATCTGGCATATGGATAGAAGGTTCCGGAAGAACCCATAGACATTCTGCTGAAGCGCGTTTAAGCGCAACAATTGCGATTGCCGAACGAGTTGTGATCTCGCCATCCGAAACTCGCGCCCGACAAGCAAAAGTGAATGTTCCACGAAATCGCAAGACATATCGAAGTTTCGACACACGGCGCCGCCGGACTGCGCTAATCACCTCGATACTTCGCAAGCACCGAGAAGAGCCAATTGTTCAACTGGCCGACCAGCTTCTCTACTCTGTCGACCTGGATTAAAACCAAATTCATCCGAAACACACTTTCACTCACTGCCCAACTAATTCATCTCCATCAATCACTCTTATCGTCTAATCTGTCCTTTAACTCCATCCGGTTCCAGACTGACTCCTTCCTTCCTTTCGGGCATAATGCAGGAAAGGAAGCGGTGGCGGCTTTGGGCGCGATAACGATTGAGCACGGGCAATCCCTCCTCCAACAAATGCGTCGCGGCCGCTTTGACATCCAGGGTCCGGCCGAGGTATCGCTGCGGCACCGGGGACCCGAAGTGAATCACAAATTCCCAAGGGACCGTTTCAACGATGAAGCAGGGGATGAGTTCTGCCCCGGTAACGGCCGCGAGACGGATAGGCCCGGTCGCCATTCGGAATGTATGGCCCTCAAACGGGACCTCAATCTGCTTGCCACGGTCTACGTCCGCGAAGATTAACACCCGTCCCTTACGCCCGACTGCCTCCCGGAGGCGACGCATATCAGTCAGCGTCACAGCTCCCGGGACATGCACCGGAGCGCTTAAGGCAATCAGCCTGGCGAAGTTCGCAGATATTGGGCGACCGACCAGAGCGGTGACCGGAATGCCATGAGCCCGCAACCAATAAGCCAGGAGCTCAAATGGCCCGAAATGCATTGAGATAAAAACAATCGGCCGCTGCGAGGTGCGAAACTCTTCCAGGTCAAAATTGCCCTGCAGGCGACAGCGCTTGATCCAGCGCGCACGGGGCAATTGATCCGGCCACAGAAAGACAAACTGCGCGTGGCTGAACCCGAGGGTCTGACGGAGAAAGAACATTCCACGACGCGGCTGCCAGGCGGGCGGGAATTGGCTCCAGGCAGCCATCGCATTGCGATGTCTTTTCGCCTCGATAAGCGCCCAGAGCGCCGCCGCCGGCCAGAGCACAAGGCTCAAAACGCGGACAGGGAGCACGCGCTCCGCAAGCCGCACAAGCCGGAACCCCGCGTCGGTCGTCGCTGCTCTGCACTGAGAGATGAGTTTCGAAATCACCGTAGCCAGGAGATAAGGAAGTTGTGTAACCGCGTCGTTCTGGCTTGGGAACCCGTGCGCCGTCCGCTCGCGCGAAGTATGATAATAGCGACGGAAAGCAAGAAACACGCCAGACCCGCCCGTTGCGCAGTGTGAACAACGAAAATGTGAAACAGATCGTCCTCCGCAAAGCGCGTCGTCGTTAGGGCATTTGCCCGGATCCAAATTCCCCCATCACCTGCGGGACGACGATCCCGGACTTCCGAATCGCCGAACGATTTGATCAGCCTCTCGCCGTTCGAATGCAGATACTGTGCTCGACTCAAAGCGATCGCCACCCCTTGCAATTTACTACGGTCGTAACCAGCCGGCTGTATTGCAACTCGCCGGCCAGTTTAATTGTCTTAGCTAGTGTGCTCAAAAAAAAGGGGGTACACGAGTGCGCTTTCTAATGTCACTCTAGCCTGAGCGCGCTAAAGTCAGAACAGAATAAGCTCCGGGAGAGCCGCATGTCAACATAAAGAAGCTACATGCCGCTCCTCCGGATCTCCCGCTGGGAGAGATCCTGTAGCCGCTAGGCATGCCGCGCTTACGCCGCTTACTTGTCACCCAATCCCGCTGTCGCTACGTCAGTGCGTCGTTATTCGTAGTAACAGTCGCACACCGTGAGAACCCATCTTCCGGAAGTGCACGGGCTTCGCGTGCGGGCAGTGATACCTCGTCGTCGCGGATTTTGTCGAAAAGGGAGCCAACCCGCCACGCAATGCAAGTCCGTCTCGGCGGGGCGCCGAACTAGTACGCATAAAACCGCGTGGGCTCCGGGAATGTCGGCCGTGCTAGCCATTTAAGTTACAGTGCACCACAGGGCCGGCCAGGCGCACGATAGTCGGCAGTTTGTAAGCCTCTACGAAAGCCTCGCCCCCGACACGACACCCTCTTGGATGCGGCCATCCTCGATCGCGGCTACGATGCCGATCGCATCCGCCCGCGAATGGCCTACGACAGGATCACCGCCGTCACCCCCAAATGCTGTGCATGACACGCTCTAGGTCCATCTGTAACTAACCGCTATCTAATCTAATTTGCTCCTACACACGATGCAATTCCGAGCTGACTACTGCCATTATTTTCGGGCGTAATGCAGGAGAGGAAACGATGACGGCTTTGGTCAGGATAACGATTGACCACGGGCAATAATTCCGTCAGCAAATGCCGCGCAGCCGCCCTGACATTCGGGTGCCGGCCGAGGTATCGCTGCGGTACCGGGGATCCAAAGTGAATCACAAATTCCCACGGGACCGCTTCAACGATAAGGCAAGGGATAAGTTCTGCCTCGGTCATTGCCGCGATCCGAATGGGCCCCGTCGCCATCCGGAATGAATGGCCCTCAAACGGGACCTGAATCTGCCTGCCGCGGTCTACGTCCCCGAAGATCAACACCCGTCCCTTACCCCCGACTGCCTCCCGAATGCGACGCATATCATTTACCGCCAAAGCCAGCGGGACATCCGCCGGAGCGCTTAAGGAACCCAGTTTCGCCAAGTTCGCAGATATTGGGCGACCGACCAGAGTGCTGACCGGAATGCCATGAGCCCGCAACCAATAAGCCAGGAGCTCAAATGGCCCGAAATGCATTGAGATAAAAACAATTGGCCGCTGCGAGGTGCGAAACTCTTCCAAGCCAAAATTGCCCTGCAGGCGACAGCGCTTGATCCAGCGCGCACGGGGCAACTGATCCGGCCACAGAAAGACAAACTGCGCGTGGCTGAACCCGAGGGTCTGACGGAGAAAGAACATTCCACGACGCGGCTGCCAGGCGGGCGGGAACTGGCTCCAGGCAGCCATCGCATTGCGATGTCTTTTCGCCTCGATAAGCGCCCAGACCGCCGCCGCCGGCCAGAGCACAAGGCTCAAAACGCGGACAGGGAGCATGCGCTCCGCAAGCCGCACCAGCCGGAACCCCACTTCGGTCGTCGCGGCTCTGCACCGAGAGATGAGTTTTGAAATCAACATAGTCAGGAGATAAGGAAGTTGTGCACCCGTATCGTTCTGGCTGGGGAACCCGCTCGCCCTCCGCCCGAGCGAAGTATGACAATAGCAACCGAAAGCAAGAAATGTACGAGACTCAGCTGTCCGGCAAGGAGATGCCGTAAGAGATCCGGACCGCACTGGTGGAGACGTGCCCCACCAGTAGATGACCGAATTGAGGCGGTTTGCAACCCGACTAACGCGATCGACGGCCGAGGCATCACTGTGAAATCTGAGCAGATTGTTATCACGTCTGTCCGGGATGACACCCGCTGTAACAATTCGGTTACATCAATATTTTGCGCAGTTTAATGCCTGAAGGCCTTCCCTTTGCAGTCAGGCCGGAAGCGCATTGGCTATCTCTCAAGATTCAAAGTTAGTGGATCCGTCCGAGCCACAGACATGTTACCACTTGACAATTTCAGGCAAATATCCAAAAATTCCAGAACTGCTTTGGAAGCACAGGTCTACGAGTGCGACAGAAACATTCTGTGTCGCGTTCGACAACTCACCTAGTGAGCCAGCGGAAACAATCGAATGAAAAAGCGACAAGTCATTATTCTCGGCGGCGGGCCTGCGGGTTCCGCGACCGCTCTGCATCTCTTGCGCGCTGGCATCCAGCCGCTCATCATCGAAAGGCAGGCTTTTCCGCGCTTTCACATCGGGGAGTCGCTCAGTGGCGAGTGTCGCGGAGCCGTCCGGGACCTCGGGCTCGAGGACCAAATGCTGGCGCAGAATTACCCGGTGAAACATGGCGTGAAGGTCTTCAATCCGAATGGCGTGCCCTTCTGGGTAGAGGTCCAAAAACGCTGCCCCGAGACAAATGCGCTCATCCCGACTTCGACCTGGTCGATTACGCGCAGCACCTTCGATGATGTTCTCCTGAAAGGCGCGCGCGAGCGCGGCGCAGAATATATGGAGTGCGATGCGGTTTCGCCGATCCAGGAAGATGGCCGCGTCGTCGGCCTGCAAATCCGGACCGATGGCGGCACGCTGGAAAACTTGTACTGCGAGGTGCTCGTCGATTGCTCAGGGCAGGCGACGTTCCTGGCTAATCGCGGTTTCACCGGGCCGAAAGTGAAGGGCAGCTTCGCGAATCAGATAGCCGTTTATTCGCAGCTCGACGGTGTCATCCTTGATCCCGGGAACGAGCCATCGCTGGCACCGGGTAATACTCTCATTTTCTACAAGGCGAAGGATCATTGGGCCTGGTTGATTCCGGTCACCGATGGGAAAACCAGCCTCGGGATCGTTGCACCCGCGTCTTACTTTAAGGAGAAGGGTATGACCAAGGAGGAGTTCATGCGCTCGGAGTTGCTCAGCTTAAACCCCGATCTGACCCGTCGAATCACCAATACGGAGTTCGTCGACGAGATTCGGTCGAACTCGAGCTACTGCTATGCCGTGAGCGACTATACAGGTCCGGGCTTTCTCTGCGTTGGCGACTCGCACCAGTTCACGGATCCGATCTTCTCCTTCGGTGTCTTCCTTTCCCTCCACGAGGGAGAATTCGCCGCCAGGGCGATTGCTAAGTTTCTCGGCGATCCCAACCCACCCCACGGCAACCCTTTCGCCGACTACGAAATGGTGAGCAATCAGGGCCAGGACGCTGTCCGCGACATGATCGAGTGCTTCTGGGAATACCCGCTTGTGTTCACCCGTATGGCCAGCGGTGCTGCTAAAGACGACATCGCCGACATTTTTGCCGGCCGTATCTACGGCGATATCGGGGAGAATAATAAGTCACGTCAAACGATGCGCCGTCTCATGATCAAGCGCCGGGCCGAGCTCGCTGGGCAGCAGTGGCGACACGCGGAAGCGATGCAAGCCCCGGCCTTCTCGGATGCGTCGGCGCTCGAGTCCACTCTTAGCCGCTAAGTTTGTTTGTTCGTCTCGCCGTTGCTCACCTGTGATGGGTCAGTCACGCCGTTTTATTAACCCTCCGAGCCACCCATATGACCACCCCGATCAACGACCCGGCGCTGATCTTTCTTCACATCCCCAAGACAGCCGGCACAACCCTCAACCGCATCATCGAATGGCAGTACGATCCCCGTTCGATATTTACGATCGATCCCTATCAGATTCGCGCCACGGCGGCGCGCTTAAAGACGCTCTCGGGGGCACGAAGGCGCCGTCTGCGGGTCGTCCGCGGACACCTGATGTACGGCATTCATGAATGCCTGCCGCAAGGCGCCACCTACATCACCATGCTCCGCGATCCGGTAGCCCGATTCTTCTCGTCCTATTACTTCATCTTGCGCCGCCCGCTTCACCCGCTTCACCGGAAGCTGAAGACCAAAGGTGTCGGAGTGGAGGATTTTCTCCAATTTACCTCGGAACGCCAAAATTTGCAGACTAAGATGCTCGCCGGAGGCTCTCATATAGGCCCCTGTGACAATCGGGTGCTGGAGACGGCGAAACAAAACCTTAGCCGCTCTTTTCGTGTGGTGGGCCTGAGCGAGAGATTTCAAGAAAGCTTGATCCTGATCGCGTCTTCTTTCGGTTGGAACATTCCGTACTATGAAAACCGCAAAGTCTCAAATAAAATTCGCCCTGCTTACGATCCCAGCATGGTCGAGAGAATCCGCGAGCACAATCGCTACGATATCGAACTCTACGATTTTGGTCGAAAGCGCTTCGAAGACGATTTGCGCAAAAACGAGAAACTGATTGAACAAACCGTTCTCGCCTTGAATGCGACTGCGAAGCCCGGCAAAGTCGAAAGGTTCGCTCACTCCGCTCTCGGAACGAGCCGTTTTCTTTTGAGTAAGATCACATCTGCCCTATGAAGGGGATGTCGGAATATCTCGCTCAAGTGTCGCTCCGCGCCTTGTTCTTTGCTCTTGTCGTCGGGTTTGCGGGTGCCGCGGCGGAATCGGCTGAACGCGAACCGCCAATTCGGACCGGGTTGTGGGTAATGCAAAAGCTTCCGGAAAATGCGCAGGCGATGGAAGAGTTTTCCAGCCAAATCCGCTTGAACGCGCATCTTAACGGCGTCTGCCTCAACTTTGCCTGGAACGCCATTGAAAAAGAGAGAGGGAAACCAGACTTCGCGGCGTTGGATGAGACGGTGAAGGTCCTCCGCAAGCTTTCCCTGAAATACCAACTTTGCCTGAAACCCGGAGTAAACACTCCGGCTTTTGTCTACGATGAAGGAGCAAAGTCTTTTTCCACCCGGGTCATGAATCCGCATCGCTCCAACTTTGGCCAGTCCATCTCAATTCCGGTGCCTTGGGATCCTATCTATCAGCGCGATTTTAGCAGTATGATCCAGCAACTCGGGCAACGCTACGCTTCGGATCCGCTATGCGTAAGCGTCGTGCTTACCTGTGCGAATTTCCTCAGCGCTGAGATGCATCTCCCCAAGACGCCCTCCGACCTCAGGAGATGGGCTGCCATGGGAAATTATGAAGAGAAGTTATTCGAAGTTTACAAAAGATTCACCGCTGAATGGGCGCAAGCATTTCCTCGCCAGGAGCTATCTCTCCACCTCTCAAAAGTTTTGGATCTCCCCCCCGCCTTCGATGAGCGCATCGTTGACTACGGCCTGAGCAAGTATCCAGAGCGTTTTACCATTCAGAGTTGCCAGCTCACAGGCCGCAAGGAAGACATCGGCAACATGACTTATCAGTTGATCCAAAAATACCGAGACCGCGCCCATCACGGCTTTCAAAGTCTCGCTGGCCTCTCCCGCCCGAACGATCGGATGGGCTCGATCGAAATGGCGGCCCTCAATGTCGTCCATGCCCACGGAGAATATTGGGAGCTCTGGCACGGCGACGGGATGAATGCGGCTACTACCACAGCCGTCGCCCAAGCCTGGCAGGAGGCCAAAGAGCTGGGTTACGAGGACTACAAGAAAAAGCTCATCGCCGCCGGTAAATATCGCCATTAACCATGATGACAACTCCGAGCAAAGTACAAGCAAAAGAGCGGGGGGCGGAGGAATCTGCGACCGACGAGACGGTCATCTTCCTTCATATCCCAAAAACCGCCGGAACTACGCTCAATCGGCTGATCGAGTGGGAATACCCGATCCTGCAAATGTATTCGATCGATCCTGTTTTCTTTATCTGGTCCAACAAGCACTTGCGTAAGCTGTCCCGCGAACGCCTGCAAAACGTGCGTATGTTCAAAGGGCATATGCTGTTCGGACTGCACGAGTTCCTTCCACAACCAGCCAGCTACATCACCGTCCTGCGTGAGCCGATCGATCGCGTGCTTTCAGCTTTTTATTATATGCGCAGCTACAAGCTGCACCCCTTGTATTGGAAGTTTCGTCGAGAGAACTGGACGCTGGAGGATTTTGTCAACCGCTCGCCGCGCACCGACGTTCACTGCAAGATTCTCGCCGGAGCCGATTACGAAGCTCCTTGTACCGCCGAGATATATGCGCAGGCCCTTGCAAACATGGATCGCCATTTCAGCGTGGTCGGTCTCTCGGAGCGTTTTGAAGAAAGCCTCGCCTTAATGAAACTCCGCTATGGTTGGAAGCTTGAGTCTTATTCGAGTTTTAACGTCACCCGCGCCCGGCCGAAAAAACACGATCTGCCGCAATCGACCCTTGATCTGATCAAAGAGAAAAATTCTTTTGATGTCGCCCTCTATGACTTTGCCGCCAAAAAATTCGAACAGGCTGTCAGCGAAAGTGCGCCAGAGGTTGCGCGGCTTGCGCGCGAGTTGAAAGCGGCGCGCGAGCGGACCCGGGATCGGTCGGCAGCGATGCTCTTCTCGCTTCGTTCGGCCGGCCGGAAGGCTCTGAGCCGAGCCTATTCTACTGTTTAGAGGCCGTCCGATCTCGACCGCGTTCTTCTTTGATCTGACTCTGACCTTCGATCAGGAGCACCTTTGCCCGGTAACTCTCAAACACGCTCCGCGCATTTGCATTGAAGTATTCCATGACTTGGGGGCTGTTGAGTTTTTCCAAGTTGCCGACGGGCGCAGCAACGACCCAAGTGCGGCGCGCGCGATTCGTGACTTCTTTCACTTCCGTTAGATTGCGCAAAACCGGCAGACCGGCGAATTTATCGATAAATCCGGGTTCCTCGAGAAATGGATTGTACGGCACTTTCGATGCCAGAAGGGTATTGATGAAGTAATCACCTTGAATCCCAGAATAGTAACCGTAAACGTGCGGGACACCGGGGATTACGACATCGCCCGGTTGTAGATGGGCTTTCACATATTTGGCAGCCGCCCGGTAATCGTAGCGGTAGGTATTCATCCTCGTCATCAATCCCGGGTTATCGCTATCGCTGGACAGCGCATATTCTTTGAACAGCCATTCATTGCTGGTGAGAAAGAGGAGTGCGATCAGCGCGAATCCAGAGGCTTGTGCGCAAACGAGGGCAACCGGGGATTCGCTTTCGCGTCGGGCCAGCGCGACGAGTCGATCGAAGAGAATCAGGGCCGCGGCCACCCCTGAAAGGACGAGAAGCGGCTGGTAATAATAACAATATCGCGGCGCCAGCGCGGCGATAAAATTCGTGTGGAGAACCCACAGAGCGACCAAAAGCGAGAAGACGTAGCGGAATCCACGGTGGGCCCAGCAAACAGGCAGACCTAGAAGAGCTATGACCGTAAAAACGACGTGGTTCTCCGTTAGCCACAAATTGTAGACATAGAACATTGGCTGGTAGGAGGGAGTGAGAAAAAATAACGAGGGCCCAGTTAGATTCGAAAGACCGGATCCCACCTGCAGATATGGAACTCCGGCAATCATTCGGGAACAATATTGCGCCACCACTACCGCTCCAATGAAGAAAAGGCAGCGGTAGAGGTGGAACTCCTTCAACCACCACCATTCCCCCCATCGAAGGATTAATAAGCCGATGAAGAGAGAGGGAAGCAGAAAGGCGCTCCCTTCCCAAGAAAGGTAAGTCAGACAAAAAGTGACCGCCGCCGCGGTCAGGTATCTTGACCGAAAGGGGCGAACCCGAATGGCCTCATAAAACAGGTAGATGGTAAAAAGCGCCATGAATTGGCACTGTTGGGGGTAGAACGCGTTTTGCGACCAGCGGATGTCGAGTGGGATACAGGCGTAGACGAAGGCGGCGATCAGTCCAGTTCGCCAATTAAAGAGCCGTCGGCCAAGTAGAGCGATAATTCCGATACAAAAGGTTCCCATCAGGCAGGAGGGCAGCCTCATTGTCCACTCTGAGTAACCAAATAGTCCTACGAGCGCCAATGGATAAGGTACTGCCTCGTAGGTTGTCATCCAACGGACCTCCCCGGCGTAGATCGAGTAGGGGATGCCCAGAGAATAAATGCCCTTGGATCTCGCCACCAAACCCATTTCATCGTGATCGAATGACACGTAGCCTAACTTATGAATACGAAGGGCCAACCCGAAGGTCATGATTACGATGAGCAAAAGAAAGGGCGCTGTCGTTCGATTCAGCTGGGGAAGCCACGGTCTCGCCTGAGCCGCCAACGCGCCTGGGGGGAAAAGGTGAAACAGGCGAATACCCAGCAGGGCGATGACCGCAGCCACAATGAAGCCGGGTTCGAATGACCATGCATGCGGGAAGCGCAAATCGAAGTTAGGAAGAAGTAAAAAAACAAGCCCCGCCACAACTGGGGCGTGAAAGAGAGCATCGCGGACCATCGTCTGTCGAAAAAGCTCTCGACGCCTCTTCGCCACAAACCCGGCGAAAAGCAACCAGACGGCGATTACCACCGCAGTTGTGAGGACGAGCACGAGGCAGGGTCTGATAAAGCTGGCAAATCCAGTGCGATCGACCGGCTTGGCCATTTCCTGAGGGAGATATCCCCAAGGCGCGGAACCATTCTCGCCGATCTCGACCGCGTGTAACTCCTGGGAAGTGTTATTTGAGATCCGGTCTTTCGCCCGCCAGTCGGAGTTACTCTCGAATCGCCGGACATTTCCATCGCCGGTTACGAAAAATCCAGAAACTAAGAGGCTGGCTGGCCGGTGGTCGGCTCGGACGGACGCGATGATCGAATTTTGACCGTCCCTGATCCAATAGCTGAGGTCGAAGATATTGAGCGTGGCGTTATCGAAGGGAGATTTCGCCGTTTTCGGCGTCCGCATCACCGCGTGCTTACTACCGCGGCTAAGCGAGTTGTCGGAAGACGTTTCTTCCTGCTCCAACGGAAGTTGTGGCAGCCGTTTGCCGCCGGACGAAGAACCTTCCGGCGATGTTATCAATTGCCCATTAACGACAAGATCGAAGTCTCCGGAGCTCGCGATTTGCAACCAAGTTTCCTGATGTGCCCGATCTGCCTTCAGTGAGGTCGAAAATGTCGCCTCGCTCGCGGCGTTGTCGGATGTGATCCACGAGCCAACCGGAGTCGATTGCAGCACCAAGGGATTAAGATCCACCCAAGCAATCGAGACCGAATTTTGATTAATGCTTGACTGAACAGCTTTGGGCCACAACTCGTCGTCTACCACCGCTGATCTCCAGTCTTCCGAGCCGCGAACGATACCTGTCTCGGTCGCCACTCGCCAATGATCATCAGAGACCACGTGAATTTCTTTGCCGCCTCTCTCCTTGATGAAAGCACGAACAATCAATTGAGCCGGTCCGGGAAATGACGTGCGAGCAATGGAGACGGCGATAACGTTCGTGCCCGCTTTCAAGCGCTGCTTGATATCGTAAATTCCCGCAACTCGCGTCTTGACCGAGTCCTTTACACCTACAGTTCGACTGTTGACGCTCGCCTTAAAATTATCCATCGCGGCGACTTCCAGCCAGGCCTGCTCCGGTGCGCCAGTTAGGAAAACTTCAGTTCGGAAGTAAGCGTTAGGTCCACCCTCACCAGGCTCGATCCATCGAGCGTCAGCAAAATCGAGTTGATATTGCCGGGCTTTCAAAGCGAAATAGGTTTGGAAGATATAGTAACCCAGGAGGAGGCCACAAGAGGCTACCACCGCGAGCGACCAAGCCGCAGCGTGGGATCGGCGCGGGATCGAGCCAGGTTCTGCGAGGCGGTTCATTTGTTATTCTCCGGCTAATCCCGTCAAGGCCCAATAGTTTACAATTGGGTCCACCGCGAGAGATAGATTGTAGTAATCGCGAGCCTCCCTATCGCGGCCGAGTTTGGCATAGGAATCGGCGGCCAGAGAGTAGGCGTCTCCGAGAAGAGAGTTATGATCTTTCACCAGCTTGGCCACCACTTGGGACGTCTGAATAGCCGCGTCATAACGGCCGAGATCGAAATACCCGCGAGCCAGATAAGGCAGACCGTAAATCTGGGCCGGATCCTCGAGCAGCGCCTGTTGCCAGTTCGTCACCGCACTCCCAATCGCACCGGCGTGGTAGAGCGCGAGACCAAATGAGACATAAACTCGGGCAGTCTCACGACGAGCGGCCAGACCGACAGCTCCTCCAGATCTGGCGGCATATTCGAGTTCGAAAATCGCTTGCTCGAAGCGGCCCGCCTTCTCCAACATTGTAGCTTGGTTGATGTGTTGCTCCGAAGAATCCTCTGCCAAGGTGCCGAGTTGTTGAATCTCACCGATGGTCGCGTAGAGATCGATATCTAGCGCATGCCAGGCATCCCATCTCATTGACCTGCGAAACAAGGCGATCGCTTCTACGTTGCGACCTTCTGCTTTGGCAAGTGAGGCGCGCGTAAAGTAATACTGCCCGACCATCGCCGGCGTCAGAACGATGGCAAGGGCCGCGAGTGGCAGACCGAAAAGCGCCAGGAACACAGGGCCACGGTGGCCGCGAAGCTCCCTGAGCGCATAAACACCGATCAGTAGAGAGCCGAGACCCAGGCAATACCAGCCGAGACGGAGAAACGACCAGGCCGCTACAAATCTTCCCCAGCCGCTATAGAGGGCACTCCATTTAGGAATAGTTTCCCCGGCGCCGTAGTTTTGAGGAAGATAGCTTTTGGTAAAACTCTTGATCAGCGGGATTGCCTGAGCTTCTTCAGTTAGCCGCTTAAGCATTGACGGCTGTTCAAAAGCCAGATGTGCCGGGACTAAAACAAAAATCGTCAGGAGAACGGCCGCAGCGGCACCTAGGATCGCGAGTGAAAAACGGGAAAAGAGAAGCCCGCCAATAAGAATCGCCAAACCCAGGAAACCGAAAGAAAACAGGGAAATATGAGGAGTCAGCCCGGGGTCATTCAGGAGAGGCAACCGCAAGCCATTTAAGTTTCGGGTGAAAGGGAACTCGACCCATTTGAGAATGGCCGAACCCAAAACAAAACAGCTACCGATGATCAGGAGCCAAAATCTTGCCCAGAACCTTCCAACCACCTCTGCCCATGACGTCAGGCGTCCGAAAAGCTTCACGAGTCTCGTTTTAATTTTTTCGACCAGGACTCGATAAAGGGTGAAATAAACGCAACACCTTCTCGCGCCTGTCCAATCTCCTCGGCGGAGAACGTCTTCAGCACTAGTAAGACCAGGACGTAAACGATCCCAGCAAGGACAGCGGCCGCGATCTGCCAAGGAAGGGCGGCATCACGCGCCGCGAAGAGGACGAAAGCCGTGCCCGCTCCGGCGGCCATTGGGCGCCAAAAAACGTGACCGAGGTTCGGCGGATATCCGAGTTGAAATAGCTGGAAAATCCAGATCGCCACGATCAGGGTCTCCGCGCAGACAAAAGCAACCGCAGGACCGACGAAGCCCAGCTTCGGAATGAGAATCACCAGCAACGCGATGCGTATGACCGAACTGATACAGGTGCTGAAGAGAAAACGTTTCTGCTCGTCAAGCGCGGCGAAGAGGTATTGAAACAACACCGAGAGGAAAAAGGGCACCATCCCGAGCCCCAGCAATTGCATGGCGGGAAGCGCCGGGACAAATTTATCTCCCAGTGCCAGATGCAGGATCGGTTTGGACCACGCGATGAAAAAGGCAGCAACCGGGATGCTGATAACAGCGAAGAACTTCATGCTTTGCTGGTAAACTGTGGCGAACCTGTCCGGCGAAAAGTGAGCGGTGCGGGAGTAAAGTGGGTAGAGAGGCAGGGCGAGGGTCTGCGGGATGACCCTTAGCGCCATGCTGATGCGGTAGGGGCCGCTAAAGAGGCCGACCGTTGTCAGGTTAGTCATCCAAGTAAGAACAAGGATGTCGAGTTGAAGAGCGAGCTGCCGCAGCATCACCCCGCCGCCCATGGGGAGCGCGGAGACCATGAGCTCTTTCCAAAGCGGAACATCGATACGCATCGGAACATGGGCATAAAGGCGCGATACTGTGATCTGATAGAAAAGCCAGAGGAACAGATTTGCGATGAGGTGAGCGCAGACGAAGCCGATCAGGCCGGTGTGCAGCTGAATCATGACGAGGATCAAACCAAACAGAACCATCTTGTGAAGAATCGAGCCAAGATAGTTTAGTTCGTTATCCTCAAACGCGCGTAGGACTGCGCTATAGCCGGCAGAATGGAAAGAAGAGAGCGCCGCCATGCTCATAAGGAGCGCAGCGATCTTTACGTCAGTGCCGAAATGGAGAAAGGGAACGATCCCGGCGACAACGAGGCAGACTCCAACTGAAATGAGCCAGATCAGGCTGACGGCAGCGCCCAGTATCGGGATCAGGTTTTCCCGATCTTTAGCAATCTCCCGGATCATCATCCGAGGCAGGCCAGAATCCGCGATCAGTTGAAAGAACATCGCGAAGGCGAGGACGAAGGAGTATTTGCCGAATTCGACGACACTCACCTTGTGAGCGATCGTCAAGACCGTCGCGAGATAAACCGCGCCACCGATGACGGAGGCCGCGATCCCGAAGACCGCGTTCTTTACGATGCGCTGGGACTGCTTCATTTTACCCACTCCCAGGAGCCGCCCGCGACTTTCTGCAGGGCCGAGTAAAGAAGGAGCCGGCGCACCATAAGACTGTCGAGATCGTCCCGTTCGGCGATAAGGTGCAACTCTTTCTGAATCACTGACAACGGCGGTGCAATGCCTTGCTCCTGTTGGGAGCTGGTCACCTGCAAATCGCGGTCAGATTTGGCGACTTTCTCCTGCAGCGACAGGATATTCTGACTTAGAACATAGATTTCCGAGTAAGTCTTGACGACCTCAGAGGTCAGATCATCCGCCACCGAAAGGAGCCGAACCCGCTCGCTCTTATACTTGAGGAGCTTCGCGCGCGTGACGGCGAGCTGCGCGCCAAAGTCAAAAATGGGAACGCTGACCGTGACCCCCCCAGTAAGCACGCTGGCACTGGAAGAGCCGAAATCATCAAGATAAACTCCCGCTCCGCTTAGATTCACGGAGGGATATAATCGAAAGCGCTCCAAGCGGTAATCCTCCTTTGCCTCGTCGATGATGGCGCGCTGCACCTGGAGGGATGGGTGCTGATTCAGCGACGGACCCAGGATTTGCTCGGCCCGCGGAGGTTCGGGCGGCTCCGGTAGCGCGCTCTCGAGAAGCAAGTCGGGCGTCGAATCCAAGCCAAGAGAGCGGGATAGCTGGATTGACCCTGCAGCCGCCTGTTCCCCCAGGATTTTCTCGAGAGTTTGTGCCCCACTAAGCTGACCTTGCGCCAGCTTGAGATCGATCGGCAATGTCAGCCCCTGCTTTGCCTGTTCCTGAGTAATGTTGACCAAAAGACGGAGAAGCCTGACCCGCCGTTTCGCGTATCCAGCGCGATTTTGCGCTGAAACGGTCGTGATAAAAGCGTCCGTAATGCGGTCAATTACCTCGGACCGTCGCAGCCGACTAGTCCATGCGAGATTCCTTTTCCTCGCTTCTTTGCTCGCGACCGCCGGCCCCTTGTTGAGGCCCAGGATGCTGCCTTCCTTAAAGAGGGGGTAACTGACTTGCGCGGAGAATAACTCGATCTTTCCAAGATCAATGTTTTTCGAGGAATTCACCCCGATGTTCCCGCCTGTTCCTGCATTCACGACCGAGAACTTGCTGGTTGGGCTACCGGAAAAAAACTGAGCCGATGCCGCCCCGTTTAACTGGGGCAGATTCTTGGCTTTCGCCGCGCGCACCCCCTCCGCCGCAGCAGCGATATCGAAGCGCCCGGCTTCCAAGGCGGGGCTTTCCTGCAAGGCAAGCGCAATGCACTCGTGCAAGCTCAAAGCATGAGCAATGGGAGTTTCCAACACTCCTTGCGCCTTAGCGCCGGCAGTGAGGAGAAACAAAAGCAGCGTCAGAAGCGAGGGAACGCTATTTCTGAGGGTTCGATAGCGATGATGTATGGACTTTGTCATTTTCTTTCAGGTAGAGCTGACCCACGGTTACTACTTTTTGTCCTTCTTTCAGACCGCTGGTTATTTCTGTCTTGGCGTTGACCACGCTCCCGGTCTTCACCTTAACCTCGTTGGCGTGGCCGCTGTCATTAACGAGGAAGACGGAGGCTTGTTCCCCTGAAGGATTGATCACCGCGATACTGGGCACTGCTAGTACATCCTTCAGGGCGCGACGGATGCGAACAAATCCGGAGAGGCCCGGCTTCAGCCTCAAATCCGGATTCTTAATTTCCAGATAGGCAGTAAAGGTCCGCGTTACCGGATCAATATTTGGATCGATCTTCACAATTTTACCGGGGAAGATTTCGCCAGAAAAAGCTGGGAAAGTGGCCTCCGCGGCCAACCCCACCTGCACGGAATGCATTTTCTCCTCGGTTAGCTTCGGGGTCACCAGAACGGTGTTGAGTGAACCGAGCTTGAGGACGATCTGATCCCGATGCGTTGATTCACCCGGATTGACGAGCCGTTCAAGCACTATGCCGTCGATCGGCGAGGTGATTTTCGCATGCTCGAGATCAATCTCAGCTTGGCGGAGCGAAAGGGTTGATTTGGCCAAATCCTGCCGGGCGTCAGCCAATGCAATTTCGCTTTGCTCCAGCTCGAGCGGAGTTCCCATCGACTTTTTCCCAAGGGCAGTCTGGCGCTCAACCTGTTTTGCCTGATCTTTAATCTTAATATTAGCGACCTCGACATACTGTCGATTGGCCTCCAACTGCGCCTGAATCAGACGATCGTCGAGGCGCATGAGGAGATCTCCCTTTTTCACCAAGTCGCCCACTTTTACGGGAAGCTCGATCACATCGCCATTCACCTGACTCGTTAGCTGCACCGTGCTGGATTGCTCAACCGTGCCACTACCGCCGATCACCTCATCGAGCGATTGGCGCTGGACGACGACCGTTTCAACGGGAGCCGGTGCGCCGATAAGGCGAGCTTTCGAGGGCGTCGTCCTGAGCACATGGGTAACTGTCTCAAAGACGAGGAGGGCTAGGACGGCACAGACGATCAGAAAAACAATCCAATGAGTTGGCTTCATTCCCAGCCCCAGATTGCGTGGGGCAGATTGCATGTATTTGGCGGGCGGAGGCGACGATTTCGTATCCATATGTTTAGCTTACTGATTGTATTCCACTCAAAGTGTCGAGTTCATAGGCGCACGGCCATTTCTTGTCGAGAGTAAAGAGGGACATGGTTTTAGCGCTCAACGGCGGCGGTAGCGGCGGTTTCGCGCGGCGGGTGCGCCACCCGATCCGGCGCGCCCAGAAGGTTGTCGTAAATGCGTTCGATCTTTCGGCAAATCTGCCGCCAGTCGAAATCAGCCAAGACCGTGGCGCGCCCATTGGCCCCGAGCTCGACGGCGAGCGCCCGGTCGTGCAAGAGCGTGCTGATCCCGCGCCCGAGCGCCTCGAAATCGTGATTCGGAACGACAAAGGCGTCGTGCAAATGGCGCACGCCCTTGGCCGAGCCGGCGAAGGTCACCGTCGGCTTGCCGGCGAGCATGTAATTCAAAAGCTTCACCGGATGGCCGGGGCACTCGGGCCGCGGCACGACCGTCACGTCCGCGAGAGCGAGATAACTCGAAAGATCCGCCAGCTCATGCGGCGCGACCCAAATGATGGAGTCGGCAATCCTGAGCTCCTGCGCGAGTTGCTTGTATTCCTGCTCGTGCGCAGCGGAGACTAAAGGGCTCACGATGAGCAGGACAGCGTCAGGCCGCTCCCGCAAGGCCACGGCGAAAGCGCGCAGGAGGTAATCGACGCGCTGGAAGGCGTTGAGCACCCCGGTATACATCACCACCGGCCGCCCGTTGATCGGTAGTTGGTGGCGGAACTTCTCCGGGTTCGGATGATCGAACATCTCCGGCTCGATTCCGGCCGGGACCATGTCCACTTTGCTTGATGGCACGCCATGTTCGACAAACCAGTCCTTTAACTCCGGTGAGACCGCCGTGATGTGATCGGGGAAAATCGGGATGAACCAATCAAGGGCGCTGGCCAGCCAGTTGGCGAGAAAGGCGGGGCGGATAAACTTATAACCAGCGAGCTCATCCGACATCAGATTGACCGCGTTATAGAGCAGCGGCCGGCGCGTGATCCACTTCGCCATAATGCCTACGAGCGCGCCTTCGTAGTTATGCGCGTGGATGATATCTACACGCTCCTCGCGGATGACTCGGCAAAGCAGCTTGAGCAACTTAAAATCGAGCACAAACTTATCCGCGGACGGGCCGACCTTGGCGTTGGTCTCAGGCTGAAACGGTCCAGTCCGTCGGACTTTAGCGCGCCGCACCCGGATACTTTCCTGACCTATAGGATAAGTGACGATGGTCACGTTGTGACCCATGTCCGTAAGGGTATCGGACATCTCCCGGATGCTCGCGGCCGAGCCGTGATTGGCGGGGAACGGACAAGCCGCGACCATCGCGATGGAGTAACCATCGCTGCCGTCGCCATGGTTGGAAGAAGAGTCACTCACGAAGCAGTGGGAGCCGGTTCCGCCTCGGGCGCAGGCATCGGCAGGATGGGATTCTTGAGATAAGCACTGGTCGGCTCCCGTGAAATGACCCGTGCCGGCACGCCGAGAACCGTACATCCGCTCGGCACGTCCGTGACCACAAGCGAGTTTGCGCTTACGACCACATTATCGCCGATCGTCACTTTGCCGACTACTTTGCAGCCCGCGCCGAAGTAGCAATTGTTCCCGATGATCGCACGGCCAACCCCGCGGACATTCATGATACTTACCTGCTGGTTAAGCGTGCAACTATGACCGATCTCCTGACACAAAATCAGGATACCGGAAAAGTTATGGACGATTAGCCCGGGGCCGATCTTGTTCTCCCGTGCGATGTGAATACCAGTGACCGCCATGCAGAAAACGTTCACGAACAAGTAAATGAAGATCAGGAGCTGGCGGATGACTGGAATCTTCACCGTGTAAGCCCAGGACCCGAAGCGATAAACCAGCACGGCAAAGGTCCCGAATTCGAGAAAAGGCGTAATGCGTTTACGCAAGAAGGTTTGATCTTCCGGCCGGACGCCAAAGCCAGTCATCTTACGACGGAGATCGGCACGAATGAGTTCAAACATAGAGCGAGTTATTCCAGATAACCAAGGGCCTGTAAGCGCTCTTCAACCTTGGCCGATTCTTCGTCGGTGTAACCACTCTGGCGACCAGCTTCCGAGGTGCCGGAAGCAGCTCCGGCGCGGAGCGGGTGAGCGGCCAGAAATGCCGGCTCGAAAACATCCTCCAAGACTTTGCCGTCCATGTCCGCCGGGACCGGCACGCCTAACAAGTGAAGGATTGTTGGCGCGATGTCGATCAGGTGCGGATCGCTGAGTTCGACGCCTTGTTTAAAAGCCGGCGCGCGTCCGACCATGATGCCGTGAAGACGATGGGTGCCGCCCCATTCGGAAGTGTCAGCAGGCTTGCGTTCGCGAATAACCAAGGCCGGTTCCCCGGTATCTTCCGGAAAACTGGGCTGCGTCGAGAACAAGCTACCCTCACTCCACCAATCTAAAACGAGGTCAGCGGTTTCATGGGCAAACGGGCCATGGAAGAGTTCGTCGCGGCGCCAGACTTTCTTGATCACCGGCTGGCCATCTCGCGGGTCTTTTAACTCCGCAATCCTGGCGATAATCTCATTGACCAGAGAGTCGTATTCGGCCGGATCGACGATCCCTTCAGGCTTAACGCCCTTGAGATTGATATAGATACTAGGCGGAGCGGCCAGCACCTCGCTGCAGTAGGCTTTCGTGCGACTCCAGTCGATCGCGGTGAAAGAAGAGTAAGCCATTTCACTCTTACGCCGCATCTCCGGGAAAAGCGCAGCGAGCCGGACCTTTTGGCGGGAAGTAAGGGTGTTGCGAATGGCGGAGAAGCCGGCGCGCATGACCTTCTGGCCGAGCGCGCGCGGACCCGAAGTGGCGCTCTCTTGATAATGGAGAAGACCTAGCTGCGCGAGATAGCGGTTCAGATAGATCGTGCGGTCCACCACCGCGCCACCGCCGTGATCGGAAACGACAAAGACCGCAGTCTCAGCCGGCAGATGCTCCATCAGCTGACCGGCCGCGGCATCCAACCTTTCGTAGACCTGGCGAATAGCCTGCCCGAACTTCGGCGCCAAAGCCGGGTCGTGGAGGAAGTGCTCCTTATCCATGTGCTGCCAGAAGTAATGCTGCACGGTGTCGATCGACATGAAGACGAACATCATCACGTCCTGCGGATGATTCTCGAGCAGGTAGAGCGCGGCTTTCGACCATTGCTCATCCATCTGCCGCATCTCTTCGAGCACCTGGCTGCGGCGCTCGTCCGTAGTCATGGAACCGAGAAAACGCAAATCGAGCTGAAGGTCGCGCGCGAGGTGTTTAACTAACTCTTCCTTTAACTCCGGCGGATAAATGAAAGCACTGGTCTCGGAAGGCGTATCCATTCCCGAGATCTGGAAGCCGTTGAGCTTCTCCGGTGGATAGGTGAAAGGAATGTTCATCGTCCCCACGGTGAAGCCGGCGTCATTTAAAAGCTTCCAGACGGTCGGAGAACGCCGGGAAGTGGCGTTGGCATAGTTCATCGCGTAGCCGCCATGCTCGGTCTCGACGAAGTTAAAAATGCCGTGCTTGCCCGGCTGTTTGCCGGTCATGAAAGAGGTCCAAGCCGGCGGCGTAATCGGAGGAAGGACGGACTGCAAAGCGCCGCTCACCCCGTGCCGCATGAGCTTCGCGAGATTCGGCATGCTCCCCTCCTCCATCCACGGACGGATCAAGGTCCAGGTAGCGGCGTCGAGGCCAATGACGACTACTTTAGGGTCCTTCTTCATTTCGGAGTTGCGCCAGGGGTCCGCGCAGGTCTGGTGAAGACCGGGCAACGGAGAGTTTGTTTACTCATTATTTATAGACCCGCCAGGTTTGCATCCCCACCGGGTCGAAGCGGAAGTCTGTCACCGTCGTCCCCAGCGCGCTCAGGCGTTCCCGAACGATGTGGCGTTTGTTAAACGGACAATAGAGTAACAAATGACCACCGCCGCCCGCCCCGGTGATCTTGCCACCGATCGCGCCGGCTTTGCGCGCTTCTTCGTATAACTCATCGATTCGCGGCGTGGTGATCCCCTTGGCCATCTTCTTCTTTTGCAGCCAGCCCTCATTTAAGAGTTCGCCGAAGCGATCCAAGTCGCTGGCGAGGAGCGTCTTCTTCATTTCGTAGGCAATCGCTTTGACCTGATCCATCGCCGCCATGGGATCGGCTTCTTCGTTTTTCGCGCTCTCCATCTGGCTTTCGATGATCGGCTGCGATTCGCGGCTGCCGGTGAAACAAAGGATGAGATTATACTCGAGCTCGTTGATCAGATACTCGCTCAGGCGCAACGGGGTGACGACGGCTTCATCGCCATGAAACTCCATAAAGTTGAACCCGCCGTAGGCCGCGGCGTATTGATCCTGCCGACCGCCCTTGATGCCGATCTCATTCCGCTCGATGTCGTAGGCCAGGCCGGCCATCCCTTCCGAAGTGATCGGCAGGCCGAGTAACTCCCGAAAAAGTCCGATCAGCGCGACTGTAAATGTGGAAGAGCTACCCAACCCCGAACCCGGAGGTGCGTCCGCATGCACAAAGAGGTCGAAGCCATCGGTGCGGAACTTATCGAGCTCGAAGCGTTTTAAGACTCCTTTGACCAGGTCCATCTGACCGTCGAATTGGAAGTGCTCTTCCTGCGTCCAATAAACAACCGTCCCATAATCGAAGGAGCGAAAGCCGATGGAACGCTCCGACTTCGGCACCAGCGTCGCATAGACATAGCGCGAGATAGTGGCGTTCAAGACGCAACCGCCACGGGTGTCGGCATAAGGCGAGACATCGGTCCCGCCGCCGCCGAAGCTCAGACGCAGCGGCGTGCGCGCGCGCACCATTTTGATCTGGCTGAGATAGTTCTTGGGTGAAGCCCTCATGTCAGTGACTCAGCTGCGGAGGGTTTTGCCCTCCATGTCGCCGGGAACAGGCAAACCAAGCAGTTGGAGGACGGTCGGCGCGATATCGACAATCTTCGCTCCTTCGAGCGTGCCCCCTTCGGACAGTCCTCCAGCAGGTCTGAGCATAACAATCCCGTCCTGAGCATGATTAGCGCCATCCGGGCCGGTATCGTTCTCGAAGGTGTGCAACTTCCCCCCGCCGATTGTGCCGACAGAACGCCAATAAAGATCGCCGAAATAGACGATCAGGTCCGGGGCGACGTTCCTGACTTCCCGGTAAAGTTCCTCTGGCCGGTAAACCTGGGTGCCGATCTCCTCGCCCTTGTCGCCTTTGATCGATTTCAACCCGGCGATCAGCTCGTCGCGCACTTTCTCGTAATCCTCTGGCGCGATCGTGCCTTCCGGCTCCCGCCCCGCGACGTTAAGGAAAATGCGGGCGTAATAGCCGCCGTCCCCCCAGGCCTTCGTCTTTGGCCAGTCGATCTTTGCCTTCGAGAGCGGGACTGTCCCTTCGGGTTTCTCGCGAATGGCGAGGTAGCCGTTCTCGATCAGCCATTCATTCACGCAAATGCCGCCGTCCATGCGTTTGGCCCCGTGATCGGAAACGACCAGGACGTCGGTGTTCTCGTCCACCAGCTTGAGCAACTCTCCGATCTCGCGATCGACTTCCACGTAGTAGTCATGGATAGCGTTCTCAAACTCATTCCCCGCCTCGTAGAAGCGATGTGCGGGATCCATGTTATCCCAGAGCGCATGATGGATCCGATCGGTTCCCATCTCTACGAGCATGAAGTAATCCCAGTCTTCCTTCTGGATGAGATGGCGCGCGAGTTGGAAACGCTTCTCCGTCATCTCGTAGATATCGGCGAGGATCTTCGCTTTATTGCCCGAGCGAAAATCGCGGACGTCGAGAATGTATTCACCGACAACTTCCTCAATCTCGGCCTTCAGGCTCGGTGGATAAGTGTATTCGCAGGTGATATCGGGAGTCAGAAAGTCGGTAACCATGAGCCCGTCGAGCGGCTTCGGCGGATAAGTCCCCGGCACGCCGATGACGATCGACCGCTTCCCGGCGCGGGTAAGAATTTCCCAGAGGCGCTCCTCTTTAATCGCGAGCGAATTCGCGATCGCATAGCGATCGTAGGAGTGGTCCGCCCGATTGCGGAAGCCGTAAACACCGAGCATCCCCGGGCTTTTCGAAGACATCATGACTGACCACGCCGGGACCGTGATCGGCGGGTCGCAGGAGCGCAGCGGACCGTGCAGGCCGTGGTGGTAGAGCGCTTTGAGGTTAGGCAGGTCATCGAGCCAGCGGTCGAAGACCAGATCCGGCTCGAGGCAATCGAGCCCGATCAGAAGCACGCGGCGTTTGTTCGCGGGCGACGACTCGGACGCTGCGAGGTCGGGTCGTGGCTTGGAAAATAGCTTCTTGAACATGATGATCGAAAATCTAAAAGATAATGGTACCGCTCTTCTGAATCCCTTTTCTTCCCGAATCGCGACTTTCCATCAGTCGCGGCGTAGCCCCATGCGGCCTCGCCCGTTTCCAGGATAACCCTCGCCGGAGCCGCGGTCCCATCGACCACGCGCCCTCGGAGTGCAACACCAATAAACGCCCTTAGTCGGCGAAATACCCCCGGCTGGAGCCCGCTTTGTCAGCGGGCTCGACGCTAAATCTGCACGAGACCCCGCCGACGCCCGGACCCATCTTCTCCGGCACTCCGTAATGCCGAAAGACCTTGTGATGGGTCTGCCTATCGGTGCGATAGAGCCCTTCCTGTTCATGGGTCACGGTGCGCAGCTGCTTGTAGAGCCGGATCAACTCGCGGAAGGCCTTGATGATCACCCGAAGATTCGCGCCCGACGGCGTGCCAAACTGCCGCGGGTAGTGGGTCACGCAGACCTCGTGGATGCTCATCCCGAAAGCGTTCGCCTGCGCGAGGATTTCGGTGTTCACCATCGCCCCGACAGAGCGGATCTGAACGCGGTCGAACACGGAGCGCTGGAAGACTTTGAACGCGCAATCGATGTCGCGCACTTTCACCCCGAGGACCATCCGGACGAGCATCTTCCAGCCGAAGGCATTGATCAGCCGGTGCGGCGGATCCTGGCGTTTGCCGCGGTAGCCGGTAACGATGTCGAAGTGGCTCGCGTGATCGATTAGATCCTTGAGTTCCTCGAGATCGAACTGACCATCGGAGTCGGTGAAGAAAATGAAGTCGTGCCGGGCGGCGAGAATGCCACTCTTGAGCGCGGCGCCGTAGCCGCGATTGTCGACGTGGTGGATGGCGCGAACGTCGTCGAAGCGCGCCGCGAGTTCATCGCAGAGCGGCGTGGTCGCGTCCTTGCTGCCGTCGTTCACAAGGATGATTTCCCAGGTTTGGGCCAATTTCGGGAGAACCTGCCGGGCGTTTTCCACGGTCCGCTCGATGTTCGCCTCTTCGTTGAAGGCAGGGAAAATCACCGAAAGAGAAACCGGAGCCGGGCCGCTCGAGTGGCTGCCGTTGGCGAGGTCTTGCAAAGTGTTTAGTTGGTCGTTCATGCGCTTTTAAGAGCTAAAGAGTGCTAGTTCGTTATGGAGCTTATGAAAGTTAGAGTTGGTTGTATACGGAAATTTCTTCGTCGCGGCGAAGCTGTCTCGGTTAAGAGGCCGCCACTTGGCGGCGACCGGAGCCCTGGGCATGCTCCACCAAGAGTGCGAACGCCATTCTTCCGGCGCCCAACGGCAACACCAGAGACGGCGAGAGCGGTTGTTTGCCCATGAGCACTGAGTTCTACCAAATTCCTTACTAAACAGCAATGGAAAAAGGAAATTCCAGCCTAAGAATTTTGAGGAAAAACTTTACAAGCCAGCAGCCGGATGCCTATTGGCCACGCGACAGAACTTTTACGATGAACGATCCAACAACCGTCCTGAAAGAAGCGATCCAAGCCGCCTGCCAAACCTTCCAAGCCCTCGAGACTTTGTCCGAACCCGTGGCTCGCACGGCGGACACCATGGTCGAGTGCCTTTGTGCCGGGCGGAAGCTCCTCGTCTGTGGGAACGGCGGAAGTGCGGCGGACGGCGCCGATTTCTCGGCGGAATTCGGGTGCCGGTTCACGACCGACAGGCGCCCTTATCCGGCGCTAAACCTCGCGCAGGGCGGGAGCCTGATGAGCGCGATCGGGAATGACTATGGCTTCGACGAAGTCTTTGCGCGGCAGGTCGCCGGGCTCGGGCACGAGGGCGACGTGCTCGTGGCGATCACGACCAGCGGCAACTCCAAAAACATCCTGCGCGCGCTCGAAGAAGGAAAAAAACGCCGCTTAACGACCGTGGCCTTGCTTGGGCGCGGCGGCGGTCCGGCGAAGGGCATGGCCGAGATCGAGCTGCTCGTGCCGAGCGACACGACGGCGCGCATCCAGGAAGCGCACAAGTTTTTGCTCCACACGATCTGCGGCCTGGTCGACGCGCGGCTACCAAAAACCTGAGCCGTTAGGTCGGCTCCGCTTCGAGCAAGTTTCGGATCGCGGCATCGAGCCGTTCGAAGTTAATCGGCTTCGTCAGGTGCTCGGAAAAACCGGCGGCGCGGGCGCGATTCACGTCGCTTTCCATGCCGAAACCGCTCAAAGCGATTCCGCGCAGGGAGCGGGTTTCGCGGAGCTCTTTCATCAGCTCGTAGCCGCTGCGATCGGGGAGGCCGATGTCGCTAATGAGCAGATCGAACTTCTCTTCCTGCGCGCGCTCGACCGCCTGGTCGGCAGTGTGGGCGAGGGTGATCCGGTAACCGCGGCGTTCCAGCAGCATCTTCATGCCGAGGCAGGTGTCGTGGTGATCATCGACCACGAGGAGATGCGTTTTCCGCGGAGCGCCTTTCGGCGCGGGCGCGCTGCCAGGGAGGACCGGCGCGCGGCGTTCCGTTTTCTTCGTCGCCGCGGGCGCGGGGACGGTATTGAGGACGATGCGAAAGACCGAGCCTTTCTCCGCGCCATCGCTCGTCGCGGTGATGGTGCCGCCGTGCGCGCGCACCATTGCCTTCGAGATCGCGAGCCCGAGGCCGAGCCCGCCAAACTTCCGCGTGATCGAGCTCTGCCCCTGCTCGAAAGCGTTGAAGATTTTCGTCATCTTTTCCGGCGCGATGCCGATGCCGTTGTCGATCGCGCGGATTTCGATCTGGTCCGGCGCCGGGTTGCTCGTCTCGACCGAGATACTGCCGCCTTCGGGGGTAAATTTGACCGCGTTTTTGATCAGGTTCCAGAAGACCTGCTGGAGCCGCGCGGGATCGCCGTTCACGTGCTCGCTCGTGGCCTTGAGTCGGAACTCAAATGCCAGCTTCTTCGCCAAAATATCTTCGCGACAAATTTCGTAGGAACGCTGGAGCGCCTCGTGCACGGAAGTGATCTCGAAGCTGAGCTGCAGCTTCCCTTTGGCGATGCGCGTGACATCGAGCAGATCGTCGATCAAGCGCGCTTCCAATTCCACGTTGCGGCGGATAACGGCGAGCGCCTGCCGCACTTCCGGCCCGTCCGGCGTGCGGGCTTCGAGTTCCGCGACCATCGTGATGACAGGCGAAAGCGGATTGCGCAGCTCGTGCGAGAGGAGCGCGAGGAATTCGTCCTTCGACGCGTTCGCCGCGATCAATTCCTGCCGCAGCCGCACGTCGCGCGTCTTGTCTTCCACGAGGTAGAGAACGCCCTGCACATTCTGTTTGGAATCCTGCAGCCGGAGCAGGTTGATGTTCACGAAATGCGTCGTGCCGAGCCCATCGCTCAGCGGATGTTCGAGGAGCTGGAAGGGCGTGCCGAATTCCAGCACCTTCTCGATCGCGGCGGGCGGCGCGATTTTTACTTCCTCAAAAGTCGCGTCCCGCACTTCCTTCTCCGGCGCGAGATCGCCGAACCGTCGCGCCATTTGGCCAAAAGCTTCGTTCGCTTGAATGAAATGCCGCGACTGCGGATCGACCAGGGCGATGCCGCTAGGCATGTTCGCGAGGATCTTGTCGTTAAACGTAACCTCCCGTTCGATCCGCGCGGCGGCTTCGCTTTGGCGGCGGTAAACCTTGCTCGCCAGCCAGGCGATCACCGCCGTGCCCACGATGAGCCAGAGCGCGAGCAGCGTGGTTTTTTTCAAGAGATCGTGCACCGGCTGATACGCGATCGCGCGCGGCTGCACTACCACCGTCGTCCAGCCCGTGGTGTCGACCGGGGCAAAGGAATAAATGCTGCCGTCCCGCTCGATATGTCCGCTCTGGTTGTTCCGGATGTCTTTCACGAGTTGCTGTCCGGTGCTGGAGATCGGCCCGGGGTTCGCCTCGAATTTATCCCCGGTGAAAAATGCGTTCCCGTTCTGGTCGACGATCTGGCAACGCGCCTGGTCGGCGAGATTGATCACCGAGAGACGGCGCCCGATGCGTTCGGTCAACACGGAGACGCCAACGAAGCCAAGGGTTGAACCATCGGCTGCGCGGACCGCGCCGACCACCTCGGAGGCGTTGCGGTGGTCGATGCTCCGCGGATGAACCGGGGAAACGTAAATTTCGTCCCTCGCTTGGCGCGCGCCGGCGATCCAATTCGCCGAGCTGAAATCCGTCCCGACGTGATCCGGTTGCGCGGGAATCGACGCGATCAGGCCGCCATGGGCATCGGTGAGGAACATGCCGTCGATGCGCGGATGCGAGAAAAAGGTCTCGGCCAGCCATTTCTCTCCCTCGACCTGCCGGAAGGGCGAAGTGAACACATCCCGCAGCGGCGGTGAAGTCTGGTAGTAAGCCACGACCGCGCCGGTCCGGCTGATGTCGTCGCCGACGAGGTGCGCGATCAGTTTCACAAACGTCTGGCGATCGCGCAGGATCTTCGACTCCAGGGTGCGCGTGAGGATCGTGTAGGAAATCCCGAGCATCAGGATCGAGGGCACCCAGCCCGCGATCAGGATGCTCACGATCACGTTCAGGCGCTCGAAACGGCCGCGACTGCCGCGGGGAAATGGATTCTTCTCTCGCACGTTTCTGGGTCTCTTTAACCGCGGTCAGCTTTCGACGGGTTGGCGCGCGAAGCAACCGGGGAATCCCGCCACACCGTTTCGTTTTTGCCCTCGTGCGCGGGCGGCACCGGCCCGGTTTTCGATACCTAGATTTGATTTGACGCATCCTGCGGAAGCGGCATCATGACGCCTTTCGCGCGCCGGCGAGGTGCGCAATGGAATCACTATGGGTGGAAGCGTTGTCGATGTTATCTGGACGATCTGTTACCTGAGCGTCCTCATTGGCCTCTCGGGTTACGGCCTGCATCGGTACGTCATCGTCTACCTGTTCCTGAAGAATCGGAACCGGCCACCACAGCCGCTGGGCCACTTCGATGAGCTGCCGATGGTGACGGTGCAGCTGCCGTTGTTCAACGAAATCTATGTCGTGGAACGCCTCCTCAAAGCCGTCAGCGAGCTCGATTATCCGCGCGACCGGATGGAGATCCAGGTGCTCGATGATTCGACCGACGAGACGTGCGACCTCACTCGCTCCTGCGTCGCGCAATTGCGCGAGCGCGGCTTCGACGCCGAGCTGATCCAGCGGACCGACCGGGTCGGTTACAAAGCCGGCGCGCTCGAAGCCGGGCTGGACACGGCGCGCGGTGATTTCGTTTGCATCCTCGATGCCGACTTCGTTCCCCAGCCGGAACTGCTGCAGAAGACGGTTCACTTCTTTACCGATCCGAAGGTCGGAATGATCCAGACGCGCTGGGGACACCTTAACCGCGGCTATTCCTTGCTCACTCGCGTGCAGGCGATGTTCCTCGACGGACATCTGCTGCTCGAGCAGGTCGCGCGCAGCCGAAGCGGACGTTTTTTTAACTTCAACGGTACCGCCGGTCTTTGGCGCAAATCCTGCATCCAAAACTCCGGGGGCTGGCAACACGACACTTTGACTGAAGATCTCGATTTGAGTTACCGCGCGCAGTTGGAAGGGTGGAAATTTATCTTCCTCACCGACGTGGTGACGCCGGCCGAGCTCCCGGTCGACATGAATGGCTTCAAATCGCAACAGCATCGCTGGACCAAAGGCTCCATCCAAACCTGCAAGAAACTCCTTCCGCGCATTTGGCGGAGCGACCTTTCCCTCACGATCAAGATCGAGGCGACCGGGCACCTCACTTCCAACTTTGCTTACCTGCTTCTCGCCTGTCTTTGCGTGCTCCTGCACCCATCGTTAGGCGGTCCGCAGTCCGGCTGGCTCCGCGCTTTTCTGATTGATGTCCCGATTTTCTTGTGCGCCTCGGTCTCCGTCGCCGTCTTCTACATTTGCGCACAACGCGAGCTCCATCCGAAGTCCTGGATGAAGGAAATCCTCTACCTCCCCGCGCTCCTCGCGCTCGGGGTTGGTCTCTCGATCAATAATGCGCGCGCGGTCCTCGAGGCGGTTTTCAATCACGAATCCGAATTCAAGCGCACCCCCAAATACGGCATCGAACACCGAGCGCAGCCTTGGCGTTCCTGCCGTTACATGCCGCTGAAGTCGCTCCTGCCGATCGTCGAGATCGCGTTCGCGGCTTACTTTAGCTACTTCGTTTACTTCGCGCTGGTGCATCGGCAGTATTGGAATCTGCCGTTTCTGCTCATGTTTCAGCTCGGCTTTCTCTACGTCGCCCTCTCCTCGGTCGCGCAATGGTGGCCCGCCGCATTTTTCAGAGGAAGTTCGCGTAAAATTGCATTTCCTGCGTGACACCGCCGCGCTTGCCCTATAAATAACCGCCGCCGATGTTTTTCCGCATAACGTCCTTCGCCCTTGCTCTTTTCGCCGGCGCGACCCTCGCAGCGCAAGGCGGCATCGAGACCGTCGTCCTCCCGCCGCGCCTCATCATTAGCGTGAAAGATCAGAAGCTGATGGTCGTGGAGAACGGTCAGCGCGTCGGAATCTATCCCGTCTCCACCTCGAAGTTTGGCCTCGGCGACCGCTGGGGCAGCATGGCCACGCCGTTAGGCTGGCTCCAGGTCGCGGAAAAAATCGGCGACCACGCCCCGACCGGCGCCGTCTTTCACAAGCGCCGTTTTACCGGCGAGATCCTGAAACCTAACGCACCCGGCCGCGATCCGATCGTCACCCGCATCATCTGGTTGCGTGGGCTCGAACGGGCCAACGCCAACGCCTTCAACCGCTGCATCTACATCCACGGCACCGCCGAGGAAAAGACCATCGGAAAACCGGCCAGTTTCGGCTGCGTGCGCATGTCCTCGAAGGATGTGACCGAAGTTTACGCGCAGCTCCCGATCGGTTCAGTCATTCACATCATTCCCGATTCCCTGCCGAAGCTGCCGAAATACAAGCGCGCGAAGACCACCATCCTCGCCACGACCACGACGCCGCCTCAACCCGTCGCCCCCGCGCCTCCTGCGCCCGCGAAGTCGGCCGCGCCTGCGAAGAGCGCCGCCGTCGTCCCCGCGCGCTCGCGCGCCGACCGCGCCTAACGAACTGCTCGTCTCTCCCCTCGGGGCCGAGTGAACGAGCCCGCTCGTCATCCCGAGCGGAGTGGAGCGAAGCGCAACGCAGTCGAGGGATCCCGCCGAGTTTCTGGGAAGCTCCGCCGCGAATTTTTTGACCCAGACACCCGCCCTTCTATACTGACGGCCTATGTCACTCGCCGTTGGATCCAAAGCACCTGATTTCACCCTGCCCACCAAAACCGCCGACGGCCCGCGCCCGGTTCGCCTGAGCGAAAACTTCGGCGACAAGAACACGCTCCTCCTCTTTTTCCCGATGGCCTTCACCGGCACCTGCACCACGGAAATGTGCGGCGTCGGCAACGGCCTCCGCGAGTACAGCGACCTCAACGCGGAGGTTTATGGCATCAGCGGCGACAACCCGTTTTCGCAGGAAGCGTGGGCGCAGAAGGAGAGCATCAACGTCACCCTCCTGAGCGATTACGAGCACAAGGTCACAAGCGACTACGGCGTTGCCTACGACAGCTTTCTCCCGCAGTTGAATCTCGGCTTTCAAGGCGTCGCGAAACGCTCCGCGTTCATCGTGGACAAGGAGGGCGTCATCCAATACGCCGAAGTGCTCGAAGACGCCCGCGAGCTGCCCGACTTCGACAAGATCAAAGCGAAGCTCGCCGAGCTAAAGTAAGCGCGCGTCCGCGCTCGCGCGTTTTGTAGGGCGACCGCTTCGGTTGCCCCGTATCGAATCTGGGCAGGCGAGAGCGCCCCGCCCGACAATCGCCCGGTGCCCTCAGCGCGACGCCGCCGAGCTCGACCGATCATATGCGCTTCAACTTTTCGTTCGCCGCTGGCGCACCGCCTTTTACGAATGCGGACGGAGATGTGCCGTACGTGCAGGGAAGCAGCGGCGCATCCCTCCCAGTTTACTTCGTTTTTTGGTAGCTCTTGAGATCGAGGAAGGGACGAGAAGTAGTTTCAAAATTTGATCCCCCCAATCTGCACTTCCAGATTCGGAACAGCCAGCTGAGCGGCTCGTCGGACGGCACCGGGAAGACGATTGAGATTTAGTTTGCGCTGTGTCAATAGCGCCTCGTTCCGTGTGGACGGCAGAGCGTTGTTCGTGCCTAACGAGTCGACATCGACGGCGGCGGAGCACACTGCGCGGAAATTCCCCTTACCTTCGACCGCGGCTATCCATCGGATTCGAGAAGGCCCCGCGTTCTTCGACGATTTATTCCTGCTCGCAAAATAGCTGCGTTGCTTCCGCGCCCGGCCCTTTTATTCTGAACCATGAGCGCAGACCCTTTCTCCACCTTGCAATCGTTCGACCCCGGCCTTGGCCGCACCGGCCAATTCCACTCCCTGCCCGCGCTCAAGGAGCAGGGCCTCGGTAACATCTCCCGCCTGCCCGTGAGCATCCGCATCGTCCTCGAGTCGGTGCTCCGGAATTGCGACGGGAAAAAAGTGCAGCGCAAAGATGTCGAGACGCTCGCGAAGTGGAACGCGAAGTCGCCCGCGAACGAAGAAATCCCCTTCGTCGTCGCGCGCATCGTGCTCCAGGATTTCACCGGCGTCCCGCTCGTCGTCGATCTCGCAGCGATGCGCAGCGCAGTCGCGCGCGTCGGCGGCGATCCAAAAATCATCGAGCCGCTCGTGCCCGTAGATCTCGTGGTCGATCACTCGGTCCAGGTCGATTTCGCGGGCTCCGCGCTCGCGTTGAAGCTGAACATGGACATGGAATTCAAGCGCAACCGCGAGCGCTACGAATTCCTGAAATGGGGCCAGCAAGCCTTCCAAACCTTCGGCCTGATCCCGCCCGGGATCGGCATCGTGCACCAGGTGAACCTGGAGTATCTCGCGAAAGGCGTGCTCAGTAAGGGCGATGTCTATTATCCTGACACGCTCGTCGGCACCGACTCGCACACGACGATGATCAACGGCCTCGGCGTGGTCGGCTGGGGTGTTGGCGGGATTGAAGCGGAAGCGGGCATGCTCGGGCAGCCAGTTTATTTTTTAACTCCGGAAGTCGTCGGCGTGAACGTTACCGGTTCGTTGCGTGAAGGCGTCACTGCGACCGATCTCGCGCTCCACATCACGCAAATGCTGCGCGCGCAGAAAGTGGTCGGAAAATTTGTCGAGTTCTACGGCGAAGGCGCGGCGAAACTTCCCCTCCCCGATCGCGCCACGATCGGCAACATGTCGCCCGAATACGGCGCGACCATGGGCTACTTCCCGGTCGATGCCGAGTCGGTGAATTACCTTCGCGCCACCGGCCGCACCGACGAACAATGCGCCGCGTTCGAAGCCTATTTCCGCGCGCAGAAAATGTTCGGCATGCCGAAGAAGGGCGACATCGATTACAGCGTCGATCTCGAGCTCGACCTCGCCGATGTGCAGCCGAGCGTCGCCGGTCCGAAACGTCCGCAGGATCGAATCAACCTGCCGGAACTCGGCAGCGCTTTCCGCGATCTGCTCGAGAAGCCGATCAAGGAAGGGGGCTACGGCAAAGCCGGGCACGACCTCGGTGAAAAACATCCGGTGAACCTCAACGGCACGCGCGTTGAAACCGAAAACATGGTCTCGACCGACCGCGTCGAGCAGGGCATCGAAGCGGGCGACCAGATGAACAAAGTCGAGATGGTGAGCAACCGCCCGACGCCCGACTCGGCCGACGACATTGAGTCGGAAAAGGAGCAGGTTTTCGAGCACGGCCACAGCGCGATCGGACATGGCAGCGTCCTCATCGCCGCGATCACCAGCTGCACGAACACGAGCAACCCGAGCGTCATGCTCGCCGCCGGACTCCTCGCGAAAAAAGCGGTCGAGCGTGGCCTAACGATCGACCCTTCGGTCAAGACTTCGCTCGCGCCTGGCTCGCGCGTCGTCACTGATTACCTCGATAAGACCGGACTACAAACCTACCTCGACCAGCTCGGCTTCAACGTCGTTGGCTACGGTTGCACCACCTGCATCGGCAACTCCGGTCCGCTTCATCCGAAGATCGAAAAAGCGATTAACGACTACGACCTCGTCGCCGCCTCCGTCCTTTCGGGGAACCGCAATTTCGAAGCGCGCGTGCACCAAAACATCAAGGCGAACTTCCTCATGTCGCCGCCGCTCGTCGTCGCCTTCGCGCTCGCCGGCCGGATCAATCTCGATCTCGCGAACGACCCGATCGCGAAAGACAAAGAGGGCAAAGATGTCTACCTGAAGGAACTTTGGCCATCGTTAGGCGAAATCCGCGAGATGATGCAATCCGCGCTCACGCCCGAAATCTTCCGGAAGCTTTATCGCGACTTCGCCGATCAGAATCCGAAGTGGAACGAAATCTCCTCGAGCATCGGCGACGTTTACGAGTGGGATGAGGAGAGCGATTACATCCACGACCCGCCCTTCTTTGCCGATTTCACGATGGACGTCGGCCAGATCGAAGAGATCCGCGACGCGCGGCCGCTCGGAATTTTCGGCGATTCGGTCACGACGGATCACATCTCACCGGCGGGCGCGATCAAGGCGAACTCGCCGGCCGGGAAATACCTGCAATCGCGCGGGATTAAGCCGGAAGACTTCAACAGCTACGGCAGCCGGCGCGGCAACGACCTCGTCATGACCCGCGGCACCTTCGCGAACGTGCGGATCAAAAACCTGATGGTTCCCGGTGTCGAAGGCGGCGTCACGACCCACCAACCGGACGGCGCGCAGATGTCGATCTTCGAGGCTGCTGAGAAGTATACGGAAACCAAGACGCCGCTCGTGATCCTGGCCGGGCATGAATACGGCACCGGCTCGAGCCGCGACTGGGCGGCGAAAGGCACGCGACTCTTAGGCGTGAAAGCCGTGGTCGCAGCCAGCTACGAGCGCATCCATCGCTCGAACCTCGTCGGCATGGGCGTGCTCCCGTTGCAGTTCGCCGACGGCGCGAGCGTGCAGTCGTTAGGCTTGAACGGCTCCGAAGTCTTCAGCGTCACCGGCTTGGACGAATCCATTCAGCCCGGGCAAAACCTGACGCTGGAAATCAAGCGCGCCGACGGCAAAACCGAGAGCGTGCCGGTAAAATTGCGGATCGATACCGCGATCGAGATCGACTACTACCGGCACGGCGGGATTCTGCCGTTCGTGCTCCGCGAACTCCTCACCCGCTAACAACAGCGGAAGCAAAATTAGCGGCATCAAATAGCAGCGTTGTCATCCCGAGCCCAGCGAGGGATCTCACAGGCGTCGGGCGACGTCGTTAGGCAATGACCGGTCGAACAACGCTTGGGAGATCCCTCGCCGTCTGCGCGGCTCGGGATGACAACTCGTTTTAGTGGAACGTAGTTCCGCGCCTCACGATCACCTCTGAGCCTTCGGCGACGAAGACGGAGGCGGGCGCGGCGGCGAGCGGATCGACGAAGCCGGCTCCATAAAGCGTGCGAACGTCGGCATCGAACAGCAGGTTCGTCGCGCGCCAGACGCGCCACGACGGATGCTCGACCCGGTATTCCGTCGAGCGGCCACGGAACGCGTTGTAACCCCAGTAGTGCTCGGTGATGAATTCCTCGAGTGATCCCGGCGCAACAAGGGACGGTTCGCCCGCAGTCGAGGCGGAGACGAACTCCGTTCGCTGATGACGCTGCCACTCATAGCGCAGAGTCGTTAGGCCATCCACGGTGTTGATCGCGTGCGCCATCGGGAGAGCGGCATACGGCTCGCCGTAGATCGTGCGGGCGAGGAAAGCGATCGCCCAGCGCGGCACGAGTTCCTTCACGAAAACCACCCCGCGCCGCCAGCCTTCCGGCGCGCGCCGCCGCACGTAGAAGCGCAAATTAACTTCTTCAAAATCCCGATGGAACGGGAAGCCAACCCCGAAAACTCGCGTCCGCAGAAAGAGAAATCCGACCACGCTCGCGTAGCAGACGCCGTCGAATGCATCGAGCTCCACGCCAGGCGGCACGAGCGGCGTAAGCAACTTCCGCTCGACCGCATAGTTCAGCATCAGGAGGTCGCGCCATTGTGCGGTGAGGAAAGTGCGGCTCATTGCTCTAGCCTAACGACCACGGCCATCGTCGGCCGGAGCCGGGGACGACACGGCGGTCGTCCCTCCACAGCTTAGAGGGCGTCCGAACACTCGGTCATTCCGAGCGGAGCGTAGCGGAGTCGAGGAATCCCGTGGCGTGAGCTTACAGATTTCGTCACGGGATCCCTCGACTCCGCCCCGCAGCCGCGGGGCTCCGCTCGGGATGACCGCCATTTTTAAAGCCCTCTTACCGCCCGAGCAACTTGTCGAGCGTCGGGTCGGGCTGCGCGCCGAGCGCGAGCGCCTTCTCGTAATGCCGTCGCGCCAGTCCCTTCGCCGGCGGCTGCGAAGTCGAATAAACGACCGCAAGGTTGAAGTGCGCATCGGCGTATTCGGGATTGCTCGCGATCGCTTCGAGCATTTCTTTCTCGGCCGCTTCCTGCCAGCCTTTCTGGCTCGCGGTGATGCCGAGGTAGTTGTGCGCGGTCGCGCTCTTCGGGTTGATCGCGAGCGATTTCGTCAGCTCGCTCAGCGCATCGTCGAACTTGCTCTGGCGATAATAAACAATCCCGAGCGTGGTGTGGGTAAACTCGTCTTTCGGCGCGATCGCGATCGCTTTCTTCAGGGTCAGCTCGGCGGCCTTGAGTTTGCCGTTCCGGAAAAAAACCACGCCGAGATTCGAGAGCGAATAGAGGTTGTTCGGGCTCTTCGCGAGGATGTCCTGGTATTGCTTTTCCGCGTCCTTGTAGTGGCCGCGATCGAAACTTTCCTTCGCCTCGCGCGCGAGTGGAAGGAGATCGTCGGGCACGACGGGCTTGAAACCCGCCTCGACTTCCGGCCCGATGCTGTTGCCGTCGCCGCCGGCCACGGATTCCAGCGCGCTGCTCGCTTCCTCGGGCGGCGGACTCGTGTTCGTGATCGTGAGCAGCCCGCCCGAGGCCGGTTTCGCGATCGTTAGGCTGGCCTTGATCGTATCCGGCTTGTCATCCGAAATCGCGACCACCGGCATCTTCAGAAGCGCGAGCTCGTCGTCGCTCAACTTCGTGATCGGCTCCGCGAGCAGACGAATCTGTTGATCGAGCACGTCGGATTTGATTTTTAGTTTATCAAACTCGGCGAGCATCAGCTTCTTCGCCTGCTCGCGCCGCGCTTCTTCCTGGCGCTCGCGAATCACGATGCCGCGGAGCATCTGGTTTTCCTTCAAAAGCTGCGCGCTTTCCGCGGTGGTCGCGCCGTTCAACTTCGCGCTCGCGAGCGCACCGCTTGCTTCATCGAGCTGCCCGCGCAGATCGGCGATGATCTTGTCGGAATCCTGATTCTTCTGCTGACTCGCCACGAGCTGGTTGCGCAATTTCTCGAGTTCCTGTTTCACCTCGCTCAACTCCCGCGCGCGTTTCGGCTTGTTCTCGCTGATCTCGCGCACGGTATCGACCGCAGTCGTTAAGCGCTTTTGGAGATCGGCGTTCTCGGCCACGAGCGCCTGCACCCGGGCCTGCGCGTCGCCGGAGGCTTTGAGCTGCTTCAATGCTTCGTCGCGCTCGCGCTGCATCGCGTCGCGCTCTTCGCTCACACTCGCGATTTTCTGGTTCGACGCTTCGAGCTTGGCGCGAGCAGCGGCGGTTTCCTTCTCCGCCGCCGTGCGCGCGGCCTGCGCGGTCTCGAGCGTTTTTTGCAGTTGCGTGATCTGGCCTTTCAACGCCAATGCCGCCTTCTGGTCGCCGCCGGTGCTCGATTGAATATCGGCGAGCGACTTCTGCGCTTCCGCGAGCTGGTCGCGGGTTTGCTTTTCCCCCTCGGCGCGTTTCTCGACAACCGCCTTCGCCTGGTCGAGCGCTTCGTTGGTCTGCTGAAGTTTATCGGCGATCGCCGCTTTCTCCTTCTGCGCGGTGTCGACCTGCGCGCGCGATGCTTTCAAATCCGACTCCAGTCCTTCGACCCGGGCGCGCAATTCCTTCGTCGCTTCCTCGATCGCCTTTTGGGTTGCTGCTTCCTGTTCGGCCCGGCTCGGCGCATCGACTACAGCGACATTCAGCGCGCCCGTGGCCGGCGACCCAGTCCCGCGCGACGCGACCGGAAGCGGCGGTTCGGCCTCGGCCAGGGAATTGGCCGCGCCTTCCGAGAGATCGGTCTGCGTGGAGAGTTTGCTCACCACGCGCAGGATGCTCTCGCCGATTTTGCGGCCGCGATATTCCACGATCGCTGGCTGCCAATCCCCGTGTTCCTTTTTTAACTCCTCAAGAAGCGAGCCGGCAAAGCGCAGCTTCGAGAGCGCGGGTTTGAGCTGATTCTCGCGCTCCATCTTCTCCGCCTGCTGGGCGGTCATGTAGGCTTTCAGGAAGACTTCCGAGGGGTCCGTGTCCTGCGCGAGGACGAGAAAAGGCTGCGCGAACAGGGCCAGGAGAAGGAGAAGGAACAGGCCAGGTCTCTTCATCGACAAGGCGGCGATGATAGCCGACCCGCTCCCCGGGTGCAACGCTGCGAGACCGACGGGGGTTTGCAAAACGGCGCGAGAAATCTAGAGTCCTGCGCGTCGGTGGCCATAGCTCAATGGTAGAGCCCCAGATTGTGGTTCTGGCTGTTGCGGGTTCGAGTCCCGTTGGCCACCCCGCTCCCGGAAAATTTGCGGGGAATTGCCGTGCGCGGCCAAGCTGGCATGGCTGCTGCTAAATGAGGATGCATGACCTCATCTCCCGACGGCAACCAAATCAGCTCGAACAAAAAAATCATCTCGTTCTGGGAACGTCTCCTGAGCGAACAGGAGCTTCAGGATTGTGCGCCGCTGGAGAAGTTGCTCGCCGGTTGCGAGCTCATCGCCGCCCTCGACGGCATCGAACTGCTCGCGGCCTAACGACACCGCCTGCGGCTTGACCGCAGAGGGTACCGCGGGCGTTGAGATAGAGCGAAAACACTTTAATCCTTTCTGGTTTCCTCTTCTCCTCGACTGCGGTGCCCTCTGCGATGAAGTAAATTTCAAAGCACCGTGGCGGCAAAACGGTCGACCACCGCGGTCATCCCAAGCGCCGCACAGCGGAGTCGAGGGATCCCGTGGTGCTGCCGGAAGCCTTCGCTCAGTTGCCGCCGGTCTCTTCACCGGGATCCTTCGACTGCGTTACGCTTCGCTCCACTCCGTTCAGGATGACAAGCGGGCGTGGCGGAGCGATCGCGGGCGTATTTACGCAGCATCAAGATTTAGCTTGCCTTCGGCTCCCGGCGTTATATCACAGGCCCCGCGAATCTGATCGCGGAAACTTCGGGAACCTCGGCGACCGAACCTTCACCAGTTTTAAGTCGCGAGAGCAAACCGGCCGCCAAGGGAGTCCGCAGTTCAGACGTTCTACTGAGCACTCTCACTCCAAAAATACTGATAGACAATAATTTTTATAGAATGCATGATCTGCACTCACAAATTCTCTATGATGCAGGGGGTTCGAACAAATAAGACGCTGAAACGTCTGTCTGCTACTGCTCAAACAAAAATGAAACTCACCACTCCATCCCCACGCTCTTCGCCCCTCTTGCGAAAGCTTCTCGGTCTCGGCTGCGCTCTCGCGAGCGCGCTCGCGACCAACTCTTACGGCGCGGCCGGTGATCTCTATGTTTCGGACCTGGCGACCAACTCCATCATCGTCTACAAGCCGAACCGCACTGCGAGCACTTTCGCGACCGGCTTTAATCAGCCGCAGGGGCTCGCTTTTGACCAGGCGAAGAACCTCTACGTGGCCGACAAGGGCAGCGGCAGCATCTTCAAAATCACGCAGGCGGGGACCAAAACGGTCTTTATCAGCGGACTGGTCAGCCCGGTGGGCCTGGCCTTCGTCGGCGGTAATCTGCTCGTCGCGGAGAATGGTGCAGACCGCGTGACCTCAATCTCGCAAGCTGTGCAGGAGCGCATTTTCCAAGTGGTGACGACACCGATTGGAGTGGCCGCGCAAACCTCCGGCTTGGGCGAACGTTTCATCACGAACGGACCCTCGGTTTTCCAAGTGGACGCCAATGGCAAGTCGACCGATATCGCGCCCGGCCGCGACAGCATCAACGTCGCGTCGGGTCCGAACACGGACACCTTCGTCTCCACCGGCGCCGGTGACATCCTTGAGATCACCGCGGATGGAACGATCACCACCGCAAGCAGCGGCTACACGCAACCGACGGGTCTCGCTTTCCGCCCGGCACGCTTCAGCGGCGACACGGTGGGCGTGGGTAATCTTTACATCGCGGATCCCGCGACCGGCCTCATCACCGAAGTTCCGAAGACCGGCGCGGCGAATACTTTCGCCTCGGGCGGCCAGCCGAACTTCCTCGTCTTCGAGGTGAACCCGGTCGGCCCGACGCCGTCCCCGACCGCGACTCCGTCGCCGACAGCCACCCCCAGGCCGACCCCGGCGCCGACGGCGACCCCGCCCGGACGCCTGCAGAACATCTCCACGCGCGCTCAGGTGTTGACCGGCGACCGGGTCGCGATTGGTGGCTTCATCGTCACCGGCAGGGGCCCGAAGACGGTGCTGCTCCGCGGGATCGGTCTTTCGCTCTCCGGCGCGACTCCGCCGGTGGCGAATCCTCTGGCCGACCCGGTCCTCGAGTTGCACAAGCCGGATGGCAGCGTCGTGAAGAACGACAACTGGAAAGACACGCAGGAGGACGAGATCACAGCCACCACTCTGGCGCCGACGGACGATGCGGAAGCGGCCATCGTCGCCACGCTTGATCCGGTAAATCCAAATGTCGCGGGCAGCGGCGTATACACTGCCGTCCTGCGCGGGAGTGATTCCGGAACCGGCGTGGCTCTGATGGAGGTGTACGATCTCGACGATCCGGCCACCTCCACCGCCCAGCTCGCCAACCTGAGCACACGCGGATTTGTCGGCACCAGCGACGACGTTCTGATCGGTGGCTTCATTCTCGGGCCGGGTTCGAACGACGAGGAAGTGCTCGTCCGCGCGATCGGACCGAGCCTGCCATCGGGTGATGTCGCGAATCCGCTGGCGGATCCGACGCTCGAGCTCTTCAACGCCGACGGTGTGACCATCTCGTTTAACGATAATTGGAAAGACACCAACGAAACCGCGATCACTGCGACCGGCCTCGCCCCGACCAAGAACAAGGAATCCGCGATCCTCGCGAACCTGATCTCGGGGAACTACACCGCGATTGTCCGTGGCGCAGCTGACACCACCGGCGTTGCGCTGGTGGAGATCTACCACATCGCGCCGACTACGCCGACGAACTAAAACCCGTCGCAACAAACGACGGCTGACGATTCGAGCCGCCTTCCGTGAGGAAGGCGGCTTCTTCGTTTGCTGGCACCGCGAGGCTGATTTCCGAAGCACTAAAAGTTGGCATGGACTCGAAAATCGATCTCACGTGGGCAGAAGTAGAGCCGCGGATCGGCCGAAGAAGCGTGCCTGTAGCTCAACCGGATAGAGCTTCTGACTTCGGATCAGAAGGTTGGGGGTTCGAATCCCTCCAGGCACACGCCGTTCGCTGGGCGAAATGTCGGGCAACCGCTTCGGTTGCCCAGGTTCATGAATCGGGGCAGGCGAAGCGCCCGCCCTACAATTTACCCAGTCGTGCGCAGCCCGCTCGCGATCGCGTTGATCGAGAGCAACAGCTCCGGCAACATTGCGTCGGCCGCGTCGTCGTCGCCCGCGGCGAGGAGCGCGCGCCACTTCGTGAGCAGCTCGATCTGCTGCGCGTGGAGCACGAGCAGCGCATCCGCCCGCACCTTCAGCGTCTTCTCGAACCGCGGCCGGCGCGGCCCGAGCTCATCCGTGCCCATGATCCGCGCGAGCATCCGATCGGTCCGCTCAAATTCCTCGCGGATCATCCCGAAGATGCGTGCGCGCACGGACTCGTTAGGCACGAGCGCGGCGTAGCGCGTCATGAGCGGGAGATCGGCGCTCGCCAGGCTGGTCTCGACGTTGTTGAGGGTGAACCGCAGGAAAGGCCAGCGGTTCACTTCCCCGACGAGCCACTCGAAATTCTCCGGGTCGTTCGTCGCCAACTCCTCGAGCGCGTGGCCCGCCCCGAACCAGCCCGGCAAATAATAGCGCGCCTGGTTCCAACTGAAGACCCACGGAATCGCGCGCAGATCGCTCAACCTCCGCTGCCCCGTTCGGCGCGGCGGGCGCGAGCCGATCGCGCTCCGCTCGAGCGCATCGATCGGTGTCGCCTGGCTGTAGAATTCCATGAAGCCCTCCTCGCCTAACAATGCCTGATAGGCCTCGCGGCTGGTCCGCGCGAGCCGCGCCATCACGCCTTTGAGCGGACGCGACGGCTCCGGCATTTTCTCCTGCTTCAATGAAACGCCGGTTACGCCCGCGAGGAGCAGCTCGAGATTGTAGGTCGCCGTGCCGCGGTTCGCGTATTTCTGCGCGATCGTTTCGCCCTGCTCGGTCAGGCGGAGATCGCCGCCGATCGTGCCCGGCGGGAGCGCCTCGAGGAAACGGTGCGTCGGCCCCGCGCCGCGACTGATCGTGCCGCCGCGCCCGTGGAAATAGCGGATCACAAAACCGGATTCGGCCGCGACCTGGGTGAGCGATTCCTGCGCGAGCTGAAGCGCCCATTGGCTCGCGATAATCCCGCCTTCCTTGTTGCTGTCGCTGTAGCCAACCATGATCTGCTGGACCGGACGCCGGTCGCGCGCGCTGGAGTTTTGAGGTAGTTGCCGTTCGAGGCTGCGGCGTGTGATGGGGTGCGCGAGAAATTGGCGCATCAACTCCGGGCTGCGCTCGAGATCTTCCGTCGTCTCGAAGAGCGGCACGACCGGGAGGAGACACGCGAGCCCGTCGGACGTCAGCTCGACCAGGCCGGCTTCGCGCGCGAAGAGATAAATCATGAGCAAGTCCGAGAGACTCCGCGTCATGCTCACGATCAACGCGCCGAGACCGTCGCCGCCGAACTCCTCGCGTTGCCTAACGAGCACGCGATACGAATCGAGCACCGCATCCGCTTCCGGACCGGCCGACGCGCCCGGGAGCAAAAACGGCCGTGGCAAGGCAAGCTCCTTTTCCAGAAACTCGAGCCGCTCCGCTTCCTTCCAGCCCGCGTAGGCGTCTTTAGGCAAACCGGCGCGGTTCATCATCTGGCAGAGCGCTTTTTCGTGAAAGGCGCTGTTCTGCCGGAGATCGAGCGTGGCCGCGTGGAAACCGAAAACCTCGAGCTGCCGCAGCACCGGCAGCACCTCGGCGCGCGCGATTCGTTCCGCGCCGACCGCGGCGAGCGAACGCCGGAGAATCTCAAGATCGCTCCGGACCTCGCTCGCCGCCCGATAGCGTCCCGGCACCTGGTGCAGCTCCGCCGCGCCATCCGCAGAACGTTGCATCGGCAGTTTCTCCTGGATCAGCCTAACGAGTTGGCGCCACGGCTCGTCGGAATAACGCGCGATCGTTTCCGCCGCGGTCTCGGCGCCGACGTCTTGGCTGAGCGCCGCGATCGCGCTCGTGAGTTCCTCTGGTACCTCATGGACCGATTGCGCGAGACTCAGCCGATGGAGCGTGCGCGCGAGCGCGCGATGAAGCGAAAGCAGCGCGCAAATGCGCAGGTCGACGAGCGTTTCCCGTGTCACTTCCGCGGTCACAAACGGATGCCCGTCGCGATCACCGCCGACCCACGTGCCGAAACGCAAGCCCGGCAGACGCTGCGGTACGTCGAACCACTCCGGTGCGAAGCCCGCGTCCTCCCAGGATTGCACGAGCCGCGCGTCGAGCTGCGTGAGGACGTCGGGGAAAACTTCGCGCAGATAATAGATCGTGTTCCGACGCTCCTCCGCCACCGTCGGCTTGTGCCGCGCGATCTCGCCGGTGCGCCAGAGTCGCTCGAGCCCAACCTTGATTTCATCGCGCAACGCCGCCTGCTCGCGCGGTGTCGCCTGCGGGTTTTCGCGGCGCAAGAGGAGCAAATAAAGCGCGCGCAGCTGCTCCAAAACGGTCGCGCGTTTCGCCTCCGTCGGATGCGCGGTGAGCACCGGCTCCACGCGGATGCGGCCGATCGCCTCCGCGATTTCCTCGGCGCCCAGGCCGATCTCTTTTAGTCGTCGTAAATTGTAGCCCCAAAGACCCGGCTCGAAAGCGAGCCCGAGTTCGGTTTCACGCATCCGCCGCATCTGCGCAGCGACGTTTTCCTCGACCAGATTCAGGAGCTGAAACGCGATCGAAAACGCCTGCCCCAGCCGCGCCGGATAGCTCTGAGAAATAGGTGCCGCCACGCCCGCGATCCACGGCAACCGCGCGGCCAGTTCCCCTTCCCCCAGCTCCTCGAGCACTTCGCGAAAGCACTCGCTCAAAAACGCGAGATCGCGATCGATCTTCTCAAACCCCACGGCGGCGTAGTCAGTCTTCGGCATCGGTGTGACAGGTGGGCGCGAGTTAATGCCAGCGATGATTTTAAGTGTCAACGCGCGGGCTTTCCACGGGGGGCGGCTGTCATCCCGAGCCGGCGAAGGCGCGGCTCGGGATGACAATGATCCTAACTTACCGCGTACCCTGCACCGTAGAGCGCGTCGACCAGCCGGAGTGACTTCTCGTTAGGCAAAACGCTTTGCTCCATTTGGTTCATCACGTAGGCGAAGGCGAGCTGGTTCTCCGGATCGGCGAAGGCGTGGCTGCCGCCCGCGCCGGGATGGCCGAAGGCGAGCGGCGACGGGCCGAAAAGGCGGCGCGGTCCGCCGGGCGCGTCTTTCATGAAGCCGGCGGAGAAGGCGGTTAGGATGCCGAAGACACGATCGGTGCCGGCGGTGAGGGTCGTCGTCATTTGCGCGATCGTTGAGGCACTAAAAATCCGCCGGCCTTCCAGCTCTCCGCCCTGGGCGAGGAGCGCATAAAACTTCGCGAGCGCACGGGCGCTGCCGATTCCGCCTAACGACGCCAGCGAGTGCGCGCGGTTCTCCGGCAAGTTCATCGCGCTGATCGATTGCAGTCCGCGCGGCGAACCGAAGACCTGTCGCGCAAGCGTGCCCGGCGTGGCGAGCGCTTTGTAGAACTGAGCCGGCTCCGGTTTCCCGCCGGCGCGCGCGGCGAAGATGTTCGCGGTCCGCGCATTTTCCTCCGCGGGCAGTCCGATCCAAAAATCGAGTGCGAGCGGCTCCGCGAAAATGTCGCGCCAGTAAACGCCGAGCGTGCGCCCATCGATCCGGCGCACGAGTTCATCGAGCAAAAAGCCGAACGTCCGCGCGTGGTAGCCGTGCCCTTCGCCCGGCGGCCAGAACGGTCGCTGCCGCGCGAGCGCATCGGCGACGGCGGCGTGATCGGTGATCTCGACCGCATCGTCGAGCGCCGCGAGTCCGGCCTGGTGCGAAAGCAATTGCGCAAACGTGATCGCCTCCTTGCCGTTTTCGGCGAACTCGGGCCAGAACTCCGCCACCCGACGTTCCAGACCGATGTTGTGCTCTTGCAGCACATGCAGAACACAGGCGCTCGCCAGCCCTTTCGTGGCCGACCAGACGAGCACGAGCGTGTCCTCTTGCCACGGAATCTCCCGCCGCGCATCGCAGAAACCGCCGTGCAATTCGAGCACAGACCGTCCCTCGTGCCAGACCGAGACGGCCGCGCCGAGCTCGCCGAAACGCTCGAAGTTTTCCGCGAAGAGCGGCCGTAACCGCTCCCATAAATCCGCGGCCGGCCTCCGCGTCAGCATTCCTTGCGAATGCCGTCGCATTCCCGGCGAGCGGCGGCGCGCGCCCCTTGAGCGTTGTAGCGTCCGCTGTCCTCAGCGGACTGTGCGCGCTGGACCGTACGCCCACGGGTGCGCTGAGGACAGCGCACGCTACAGCTCTCCGTTAGCCGCACCTAATACTCGCGGACGTAGGGATATTTCGTCTCGCTCCCCAGCTCCGGCGGGAACTCGCTATACCCGCGGTGAATCCACGGAATGTCGCTCCGCAGCAGCGGATAATAGGTGCCTTTGTAAACCGGAAACGGCCAGAGCAGAGCCTCGTAAAATCCGACGCCGAAGCGCGCAAACGCGCGGCCCGAGCCCTTGATCACGCCATAGGTCGCGGCCGCGGCATTACCTTCGTCTTCGTTGATTTTGCCGATCGTCACCGGGATTTCCGCCGGGGCGAGAAAGATGTTCGCAATCCCGCGCGCGAGTTTCCGCGTCGGACCGTAATCGGCCGCGGGCGGATCGTGAATATCCGCTCCGGCGCTGGCGGCGAAACCGAGGAAAAGAAGGAGAAGCAGCGAGCGTGTCATGGGACGAGGAGGAGTAAATCGGGCGCGGCCGTTTCTGGCAACTATTGTTTATCGTTCGGCGGGCTGCGGCTGGCCTTTCGTGGCCACGATCGAGATCACGATCGTGCCGAAGAGGACCGCGGCGATGACCGCGAGCGAGACCCAGTTTGGGATGTGCAGCCATTTCGCCACGATCATTTTCGCGCCGACAAAACAGAGAATCACGGCCAGCCCGATCCGGAGATAAATGAAGCGCGTGACCAAATTCGCGAGCAGGAAATAGAGCGAGCGCAGCCCGAGGATGGCGCAGATGTTCGAGGTATAAATGATGAACGTGTCCTGCGTGATCGCGAGCACGGCGGGGATCGAGTCGACCGCGAAAACGAGGTCCATGACGTCGATCACGATCAGGACGAGCGCGAGGGGCGTGAGCATGCGCCGGCCGCCGACGAGCGCGAAAAATTTCGGACCGTGATAATCGTTCGTGACCGGGAGGAGGCGGCGGGTGGTGCGCAGGATAAAATTGTTCTCGAGATCGAGCTGCTCGGACCGACCGACGAGCATTTTCACGCCGGTGATGAGGAGGAACGCGCCGAAAATGTAGAGGACGAAATGGAAGCGGGCGACGAGCGCAACCCCGAGCCAGATCATGAGCGCGCGCATGACCACCGCGCCGACGATGCCCCAGACGAGGACGCGATGTTCATACTGCGGCGGCACCCGGAAGTAGGCGAAGATGAGGACGAAAACGAAAATGTTATCGACGCTCAGCGAGTACTCGATGAGGTAGCCGGTAAAGAAATCGATCCCCTGGTCGGCGCCCTGCCATTGCCAGACGAAGACGTTAAACCCGAGCGAGAGCGCCACCCAGATGAGGCTGCGCAAGACGGCGCTGCGCAGGCTGACGGTGTGCTGGCCTTTGACCTGAAAACTGAGCAGATCAATCGCGATCGCCGCAAAAATACCGATATGAAATGCAACCCAAAACCAGATGCTGACAGGCACGCGGCGCTAGGTTTCCACGGCTCCCGAGCCCGAGCAACGCGAATCGGGAACCCGTCCCGGCGGTTTGCGCGGGCGCGGGCCGTCGTGCATCGTGTTTCCCCCGAAACTTAAATATGGACCCAGAGCTGCAAAAATTAGTGGATGCCGAAAAGCTGACGAACGCAGGGGCGGCGCAATTGGAACAGTTAAAACCAGGCTCGTTCTGCCTGCACAAAAGTTGGGGCTTCGGCCGTGTCGCCGAGTGGAATCTGCTTCTCAATCAGGTGCTGATCGATTTCGAGAAGAAGAAAGGCCACCCGATGCAGTTGCAGTACGCGGCGGAAAATCTCACCCCGATTCCCGCGGAACATTTCCTCGCGCAGAAGGCCACGAACCTCGACGCGCTCAAGACCCTCGCGAAAGAAAACGGCACCGCCGTGATGCGGAACATCCTCGAAAGCCTCGGCGGCAAGGCGACCACGGCGCAGATCAGTCATTGGCTCACCGGCGATGTTTTTACGGAACCGGAATTCAAGAAATGGTGGTCGGCGACGAAGACGCTGCTGAAGAAGGAAGGCCATTTCCTTATCCCGACGAAGAAGAGCGACCCGATCGAGCTGCGCACGACCGAGGTCTCGCGCGCCGATGAGTTGTTGAATTTTTTCGCGGCGGCGCGCCAGGCGAAAGAACAGGCCGCCGCGCTCGACCAGATCATTAAGTTCCATCACGAATTCAAGGAACCGGAGAAACAACTTCAGCCGATCGTGGATCAGATCGAAGACACCGCGCAGCGGAATCAAAAGCTCAACCCGGCGCTCACTTTCGAGCTCGTCATCACCCGCGACGAACTTCTCCAGCGCGAGCCGAAGTTGCACACCACCCGTCCCGATCTCACCCTCGCGCGTCTCCTCAACGACGAAGAATCCCACCTCGGCGACATCTTCGCGAAACTGCCCGCCTCCAAGGAACGCTACGTCCTTCACGCCCTCCCCGCCGCGCTCGGCGAGCGCTGGACGTCCCGCGCCCTGCTCCTCATGCAGAGCAACAACGCCCGCCTCGTCGGCCAGATGCCGCGCGTCTTCGCCGAGAACGGCAAGCAGGACGAGCTGCGCGCCGCTTTCGACCGCGCCCTCCGCGAGCATTCCGCCACGAGCGAGATGCTTTACTGGCTCTGCAAATCCCGGAAGGAATATCCCGGGCTCATCAGTCCCGAGTTGCTCGGCGCGATCTTCACCGCCTGCGAGCGCGACCAACATCACGAGCGCAACAGCCGCAGCACCCGCCTCCGCGATTTGCTCCTCGAAGATCGCAAACTCATCCCCGATATTTTTGCAGGCGCGGAGATCGGTCTCGCCCGCGACGCGATGCGCCGGCTCCTGCTCAGCCCGGTCTTTGATGAACTAACGAAGCGCTCGCTCATGGCGCGCATCATCAAGCTTTACCCCGATCTCCAGAGCCTCGTCAGCGGCGGGCAAGTCGAGGAAAAGATCGAGTCGCTCGTGGTTTCCTGGAGCAGCCTGCAGAAACGCAAGGCCGAGCTCGAAGAACTTGTGAACAAAAAAATTCCCGAGAACAGCAAGGAAATCGGCGTCGCGCGTTCCTACGGCGATCTGCGGGAGAATTTCGAATTCAAAGCCGCCAAGGAAATGCAGGCCGTCCTCATGCGGCGCAAATCGGAACTCGAGACCGCGCTCGATCGCGCGCGCGGCACTGCCTTTGAAAGCCCGGACGTGAGTCAGGTTTCCATCGGCACTGTGGTCACGCTGCGCGAGACCACTTCTGGGAAAGAGGAGACTTACTCCATCCTGGGCGCGTGGGACGGCGATCCCGATCGCGCGATCATTTCCTACCAGACCGCGATCGGCCAGGCGCTCATCGGCCATCGGTTAGGCGAGATCGTGGAGCTCAACGCCGACCAAGGCAGCGGTCGCTACGCCATCCTCTCGATCGCCGCCGCCCCGCTCGACGTCGTCCCGCCCGAGCCCGAGCTCGAGCCTGCGGTGTAACGGCGGCCGCGCCGGCCTCCGGAGCTTGGTCATTCCGAGCGGAGCGCAGCGCAGTCGAGGAATCCCGTCGAGGCTGCGAGAAGCGATGCCGCGAAGAAGGCTTGCGGAGAAGCTTTAAGGTCTCGCCACGGGATCCCTCGACTCCGCCCCGCAGCCGCGGGGCTCCGCTCGGGATGACTCGGATTTCGGCCCACCATTGAAACTTGCCGCTCGTGGGCATGGCCCACGGTCTACAAACCTGGCGCCGACACGCCCGTCCCTACAACGCACAGCGCCCGTTGATCATTGTCGCCAACACCCCGCGGAAGAGTTACATAGCGCCCAAATGAAAGGCCGCAGCTTCTTCGCCGAGCTCCGGCGGCGCAACGTCTATCGCGCCGGCGTCATCTACGTGATGGGCGCGTGGCTCCTCATCCAGGTCGCGACGCAGACACTGCCTTTTTTCGACGTCTCGAGCGCGTTCATCCGCTTCATCATCGTCGGGCTGATCGCGGCGTTCCCCTTCGCGCTTTTTGCTGCCTGGGCTTTCGAGATCACGCCCGAAGGGATCGTAAAAACGGGGGATCAACCGGCCGAGCACACACCGCCCGCGCGAGCCGGGCGGCGGGTTGAATTCGCCATCATCGGCGTGCTCTCGGTCGTGATCGTGGCGCTGCTTTTGCAGCCGCATTGGTTCACTTATTTCGCGGGCAGCGGGGAGAAAAGCATCGCCGTGCTCCCATTTGAAAACTTCAGCGACGACCAGGAGAACGCTTTCTTCGCCGACGGCATCCAGGACGATCTCCTGACCAATCTCGCAAAGATCAAGGACCTCAAGGTCATCAGCCGCACGAGCGTGATGAAATATCGCGACAAGGGCGCGCGCGATATCCGGGACATCGGGAAGTCGTTAGGCGTGGCCAACATTCTCGAGGGCAGTGTGCGTCGCGTGGGCAATCGCGTGGCCGTGAATGTGCAGTTGATCGACGCCCAGACCGATCACCATCTCTGGGCGCATCGCTACGAGCGCACGCTCGCGGATTCGTTAGTCATCGAAGGCGACCTCGCGACCGAAATTGCCGCCGCCCTTCGCGCCACGCTCACGCCGGAGGAAAAAAGCCGGGTCCAAAAAAAGCCGACGCAGAACGCCGACGCCGCGCAGCTTTATCTGCGCGCACTCCCTTACGAGCAGGGACCGGATACGCTCCTCCAGGATTATCACCGCGCCGTCCAACTCTACAGCCGCGCGATCGCGCTCGATCCGAATTTTGCCCTCGCCCACGCGCATCTCGCGACCACGTATGCGGAGATTTTTCATTTCCACGAACCGCTCGCGGCCTGGAGTGAAAAGGCGAAAGCCGAGGCGCAGATCGCCATCCGGCTCGATCCCAACCTGAGCGAAGCGCACTTCGCGCTCGGGCAATGCAGCTACTGGCTCGACAGCGATTACGATCGCGCGCTGATCGAGTTTTCGCGCGCGCAGGAGCTCGCGCCTAACAATGGCGCGATCGGCCGGCTCATCGCCGCGATCAAGCGCCGGCAGGGCAAATGGGACGAGGCGCTCGCCCTTTACCAGCGCATCGAAAAAGTCGATCCGCAGAATCCGACGATCGTCCGCGAGGTGCTCGTGACCTGCACCGCGATGCGGAAATGGCCCGAGGCGGCGCGCGCGGCCGATCGTCTGCGTGCGCTCGCGCCCGACTCCGTCGTGGCGAAAATTCAGACCGGTTACATCGACTTCTGGTGGCATGGCACCACCGCCACGATGCGCGCGCAGCTCGCGCAAATCCCGAACGATCCCGATGGCGTCGCCACTTCCTGCCGCTGGGAAAACGCGATGCTCGACGGCGATTACGCGGGCGCGGAGAAGATCCTCGCAGGCACGGCGCTAAGAGAGATCGATTACCTAAACGGCGGCGCGACGCCGAAGACTTTTCTCGCCGGCTGCAGTGCCCTCGCCCGTGGCGACAACGCCGCGGCGCAGGCGCAATTCGAGCTCGCGCGGCCGGCTTTCGAGAGCGCCGTGCGCGAAGCGCCAGACAACGCCGAGCGGCACGCGAACCTCGGATTGCTCTACGCCTTCCTCGGTCGGAAAGACGACGCGCTCCGGGAAGGGCGCCGCGCGGTCGAGCTAAAGCCGGAGTCGCTCGACGCCTTCGACGGCGCGCTCATGCAGGGTTTCCTCGCGCTCATCTACGCGCGCGTCGGCGAGAATGACCTCGCGCTGCCTTTGCTCGCTCGCCTCCTCGAGACGCCCGGCTCGGTCGACAGCGCTGACTACAGCATCACGCGCAGCGACCTCGAGCACCGCTGGGAATGGACACCGCTGCGCGCTGATCCGCGTTTCCCCGGACTCTTCGCAACGCTGGCTCATTAGATTGTAGACGTTTGGCTCAGCGAAACGCGAGGGCCGACTCCGCTACCATATCGATACCCGCGTTTCGCAGAGCGAAACGTCTACAGACTGAGCTCGCGGAAGGTCGCGCCGAGGTGCGCGAGCAAATCGCTCGGCAGGAGCGACTCTTCGCTCGCGCCGCCGTCGCGGATCGCCAGCTCCGCGGCACGCCCGCACACCCACGCGCCCAGTCGCGCGGCGTCGTTAGGCACGAGCCCCGCGCCGAGGAGCGCGCCGCAGACACCGGTGAGCACATCGCCCATTCCGCCGGTCGCCATCCCGGGCGTGCCCGTGGTGTTATAACTCAGCGGCCGGCCGCGCTCGGCGATCACCGTGCGACTGCCTTTGAGCAACAGCGTCGCGTCGTATTTGCGGCAGAACTTCTTCGTCCAATCGGCACGCGATTTTTTCTGCACCGGAAAAATCCGTTTCATCTCGCCGGGGTGCGGCGTGAGCAGGCGCGGCCCGCGCGCCTCCGACAGCGTCTTCATTTTCCCGGCCAGAATATTTAGTGCATCGGCGTCGATCACCATCGGCTGCTTCGCCTCGCGGATGAGCGCGAGAATTGCCTCGGCGTGTTCCTTGCCCAAGCCCGGGCCGATCGCCCAGACATCGACGGGAGCATCGAGCAACTCCTCGTAGGAACTCACTGGTTTCACCATCACCTCGGGCGCGGCGGCCGCGGCGACGATTTCGTAAATCGCCTCGGGCACAAAGAGCTCGACCAGCCCCGCTCCGGCGCGGAGCGCGCCTAACGAACAAAGGACCGCCGCCCCGGTCAGACCGCGCGAACCGGCCACGATCCCGACGCGGCCGAATTGGTTTTTGTAGGCGGAATAACGGCGTCGCGGAAGCAAGCCCTGCAACGTCTCTGGCGTCGCGACGACGGCAGCGTCATCCGCTTTTTTCACCCGCAAATCGGCGAGCGGCACGACCTCGAGCCGTCCGACATAATCGATCGCGTCATCGGCCACGAGCCCCTTCTTGGCGAAGCCGATCGTCATGGTGACATCCGCGAGGATCACATTTTTGTCGGCCGCGCCGGTGTCGCCCTCAAGACCCGTCGGCAGATCAATCGCCACGATCGTGGCGCCCCTTTCGCGCCAGGCATTGATCTCGCGACAACCGCTCCGAATCGGGTCGCGCAGCGGCAGCTTCGCCCCGAGCCCAAGCAGGCCATCGAGCACGATCGTCAGGCCATCGTTTGGAGGGACGGGCGCCGTCCCGTCCTCGTGTCCTCGGCCGTGAAGGACGCCGACCTGACGCGGACGACACGGCGGTCGTCCCTCCAGGGTCGCGCGGAGTTCGGCGAGTTTCCTGGCAGTGAGTTCGCTCAATTCCTTCTCGGGAAAAACCAGGCGCGTCTCGATCGCCCAACCCGCTTCCGCCAAAAACCGTGCGGCGACAAAAGCATCCCCCGCGTTGTGACCTTTCCCGGCAAAAACCAGGCAACGCCCCGGCCCTGCGACAAACTTCCCGATCCCGCGCGCGATCCCCTCGCCCGCTTCCTCCATCAATGCCTCGGCCGTAATTCCCCGGGCAAACGCAGCTTCCTCGGCCGCGCGCATTTCCTTTTGGCTAATGATCGGCGAGCGCATCGAATTCGTTAGGCGAGCAACGCCTATTTTTTCTTCTTCTTCGAGCTGCTCTTTTTTTTCTTCGAGCTGCTCTTCTTCTTCTTCTTCGAGTGATGCGAAATCTTCGGGCGTTCCGGCGCGGAGCTGACGAAGTCGTGATAAGCGCCGGCGAAAGGCGAGCTCACGTGCGTGACCCCGGCGACCACCGGTCGGTTGAACGGACTCGGCTTTCCCATGATCCCATCGACAATGCGCTGGGCGAGACGTTCGCGGTAACTGCTCTGGAGCGCGAGTTGCGCCTCGGCGGGATTGGTCAGGAAGCCGCACTCGACCAGCACCGACGGGATCGTGGTGCGCCGAATGACATAAAATCCGCGCCGCCGAATCCCGCGGTTATCCGTCGTGGTGCCGCCGACGACCTGCCGATGGATGCTGGCCGCGAGCCGTGCGCTGTCGCTGCGATAATAATAAGTCTCGATCCCATTCGCGCCCGAGCGCGTAGCGGAATTGAAATGAATGCTGACGAATTCCGCATCGCGCTGCGAGTTCGCGATCTGGACCCGGGTCGAAAGCGGAACGAAGACGTCGCTGTTCCGGGTCATGATCACGCGAAAGCCATTCGCCTTGAGCTTTTTCGCGACGCGCTGCGCGACATCGAGCGCCATCGGTTTCTCGGCGACCCGCTGGCCGGGAATCCCGCCGCGATCAAAGCCGCCATGGCCGGCGTCGATCACGATGGTGTGCGGCGCGGCCTGCGCGTGGGCCGTAAGAAAAAGCGCGACCAGGGCGAGGCAGCCTAACGAAAAATCACGCCAACGCGCGGATCGTGGGAGGGCAGCCATTGATTATTCCTGCGGCGGCAGATCGAGTGGCCGATCGGATAACTTCGGCACGGCGGCGCGCGCGGCGGCGGCCGCGGCCGCGGCCGGCGCCGCCGGGAGATCGACCACGCCCCCGGCAATGGTGACGCTGCCATCCGCCATCCGCCGGAGTCGCGGGTTCCCGCGCGTCTGCGCGTAGCTCGCGTGCTTGAGCAACTTGCCATCCAGCCCGATGACCGAGTAGGCCCAGATCCGCGGCGCGGAACATTGCAGGACGTGGAGTTGATTATCGCGATCGATCTCCTCATGCGGCCGATCGAAAGAGATGAGCCGGCCTAACGAATAGGTCGAGTAGACCAGCCCGTTCGCTTTGTCCTCCACCCGCACATAGAGCGAGGTGTGATCGGAGAAGCGATTGGTCATGAGCGAATAGGTGCGCTCGCCGTCGCCCGACGGCAGCCCGACGGTCTGCTGCCAGATCGGTCGCGCCGTCGTCACTTCGAAGACCTTCGCCTGCGCGTAGAAATATTTGTTCAGGTCCGCGAAAAAGACATTCGCGCGCACATGGTGAACGCCGAGATCGGCGACGGGGTAGCGCTTCTCGAGATCGATCTTCCGCGTCACCGTGGTCCCGGCGGCGAGCTGCAAGGGGGGCTCGGGAAATTGCGCGATCGGCGCGAGCGAACGCCCGTCGTTGCTCGTGATCTCAAAGCCAAACCAGTGTTGCTCGTTCTCATCGTGCAGCTCGATGTCGCGTCCGGCGAGGTTCGTGATCGTCATCGTCGCAATGACCGGCTCGTGCGCGATGTATTGGAGGCGCTTAAAACTGAGCCGCACCTGGACCTGCGCCTGCGCCCCGACGGCGAGGAAGCAGAGCAGGATTGCGGGAAGAAATCGCTTCATCGGCGCCAAGCTAACGCAACTCCCCGGAGATGAAAGTTACGGCGCCGTTGAGGCACCTATTTGCCCCAGAATTTTACCTTATCGAGGAGCCCGAGCTTCTTCAGCGAGAGCAACGGCGCGGGCGCGACGATTGTCTCGAGGACCTTGGTTTCTTCGGCGAGCGCGGTCCATTCCGTGAGCGCGTCGTCGCCGGAAGTCTGCATCCGGTGGATGAGCTTGAGCACGCGGCCGCTGCCGGGGACGGCGGTCGCTTTCGTCATCGGAATCAGGAGGCGGCCGAGCATCTGGATTTCGTTTTGCGCGCGCTCGAGCTGCGCGAGCGCGGGATTTGCGACCGCGACCTCAGCGAGCCGCGCCTCCTCGTTCGGCGTAACGAAGATGCGGGTGAGCCGGAGCGGCGCGTGCAGAATCCCGTGCGCGTCGAGGTGCGCAAACGCGGTCGCAACCGCGCGGATGATCCGGAGCGCGAGCAGCGCCGAGATCGTTTTGTTTCCCGCTTTCAGCTCGTAAAGAGTCCGCCCGACGACGAACTCGCGCGCATAAAAATAAGTGCCCTCAAACTCGCCCGCCTCGTAAACCGGCAGGATCGCGGGGTGCCGGATGTTCGCGTTGATGCTCGCGCTCTCGAGAAATTCCTGCGCGCGTTCCGGATCTTCGCGCAGGCTGCTCCGGAGCACATGGAGCACGACCGGGCGACCGATCGATGTCTGCTCCGCCTGGTAAACCTTATCCCAAAAGCTCTCCGTTAACTTCTGCCCCACGCGATACGTGCCGAAATCCTGGCCGGTGAGATCGGGTTCCGGCGCGAGATAGGAAGGCGCGACCTGCGGTTCCGCGGTCTCTGCCGCGGGCAGCTCGTGCTCGCCGCGTTTGCGCAGGACGATCTCGACCAGCGCCGCGTCCCAGCCGACTTCGATCGTTTTCTCGACCGGCGTGTCGGTCGGCTCGTAGGCAAATTGCGCCGGCCCCCAGCAGAGCATTTCGTAGAGCGCTTCCATCCCCTGCGCGCGCGCGGTCGCGGCGTGGCGAAGCTCGCCGTGGCGCAGATAGACGACGCCCGTCTCCTCGCCCGCGACCATCTGCATCGCCCCGGTTTTTTCGCTGAGACAACACATCTGCAGGAGATCGATGAGATGAAAGAAGTCGCCTTCCCCGGCCGCGGCCTCGACCTGCGCGATCCCCTGGAGGAGCCGCTCCCCGTTGATCGGCTCGGGAAAAATCTTCGAGTCCGCCACCTCGAGTGGCCGCGCCGCGGCCGTATAAGCGGGCAGGAAAAACGTGTGCAGCTGCGGGAACAATTCGCCTAACGAACTGCTCAACTCGAGCCCGTCGATCTCCGGCGCGTCGAGCTGCACGAGGAGCAGATCGCAAGCTCCGTTCGTCTCTGCCCAGGTGAGCGCCGCGGCGCTGCTCGGAAGATATTCGGCCTGCTGCGCGGCGTAATCCTGCACCAGATCGCGGAGGCCTTCACCGACTTCCGCGTCGTGATGAACGATCAGCACGTGCATCTACTGCGGCGCGGTAAAGGGCGGCGGGAAAAGATTCAGCAGCTTCGTCGGATCGGCCCGCACCGCCTGGAGCTCGTCGCGATAATAAACGCGCACGATGTAACCGAGATATTGGCGAAGGTTGTCCTCCGCGGGCGCGGTCTCATCCGCGGTGTCGCTGCCGCTCTTCTTTTTCCGGTTCGCTTTTTCCACCGAATCCGGGATCGGCGCCAGTTGCGTGCCGGGCACGGGATACTGCTTCTTGTGCCGCTCATAAGTGACATCAAGGACCTCGGTGTCCGCCTCCGCCCAGTTATGCCCAGGCGTGACCCATTCGTAGCTCACGTCGGCGTCGGTCAGGAGCACCTGTTCGTCGTTCACGACGTCATAGAAGAATACCTGGATCTTCACTTTCGTGTAATCGATCGAGGTGTTCGGGCGGCGTTTCACGCCCACGCGGAGGGCGAGCTTCGTCTCCGCGTCCGGCGTCGAGAGCATCGTCTGGGTCACCTGCGAGATACCAAAAGCGGAGCCGTCGGGGATGCTGCTGACGTCGCCCGGACTGGCCGGCGCTTCCGGCGAGCGGCCGACGGAGCCGGGAATGCCCTGCACGGGAACTCCGACGCGCAGCTTCAGGTCGGCGAGCTCCGCGAGCGGCCCGGCGGTCGCGCCGAGCGCGACCAGTTTCCGCCAGGTTTCATTCGAGCGATCGAAGAGCTGCATCGATTCATAGGTCAGCGCGAGCTCCGCGAGGACGTCGGCGTTTTGCGGATCGAGCGCGAGCGCCTGCTGGAGTTTCGCGATCGCGTTGCCGGTGTCGCCGTGCAGGCGCAACGCTTTCGCGACCTGGAGGAGTTCGTTAGGCACAGACTCGCCCGGGGTGGCGACGCGGCGAGCTTTGGCCTGGTTTGGCCGGGCGGGCGGCGGCACGTTTTTCGTCACCGACACGGGCGGCGCGGATGCGCCCGGCACAACCGAGGAAGCCACCGCGATGGTGCCGGAGTTCGTCGCGGTCGCCGGAGCGGTCGCGGTCGCGGCCGCGCGCAACCGGTGGAGATAAAAGACCGTCGCGCCGCTAAATTGGATCAGCGCCACGACGCCGAGAAGCAGGAGCGCGGTCGCAAAAGTCCTCTCCGATTTGCTGCCTTGAAAGAGAGAAGCCACGCACACGGCACGTTCTCTAGCAACCGCTCCGGAACGTGTCAATGCTTGCGCCCGGGCGCGCGCTCGCGTGAACTTCAGCGCGATGCGGATCCTAATCGCGCCGGACAAATTCAAGGGCTCGTTCGGCGCGGAAGCGGTCGGCGAGCACATCGCCGCAGGGCTGCGGGAGGTTTGCCCGGCGGCGGATATTGAGCTGCAGCCGATCGCCGATGGTGGGGAAGGCACCGCGGAAGTGCTCCGGCGTTCGCTCGGCGGCGCGCTGGTAGAATGCGCAGCGCACGATGCGCTCGGCCGCGAGATTCGGGCGCGCTTCGGCTGGGTGCCCACCGCCCGGATCGCCTTTCTCGAGATGAGCGCCGCGGCCGGGCTCGCGCAGCTCGCGCCGGAGGAACGCGCTCCGCTCCGCGCTACGACCTTTGGCGTGGGCGAGATGCTCCTCGCCGCGGTCGCGCGCGGGGCCGACAACATCCTCATCGGTCTCGGCGGCAGCGCCACGAATGACGGCGGGAGCGGCCTCGCGCGCGCGCTCGGCTTTCGTTTACTCGACGCCGCCGGGCAGGAGATCGATTCGATCGGTGCGATGGAAAAACTGGCGCGGATCGTTCCGCCTAACGAACTCCGCCTCCCGGCGATCACCGTCGTCGCCGATGTGCGCAATCCGCTCCTCGGCCCGCGCGGAGCGACCCGCACTTTCGGGCCGCAGAAAGGCGCGACCCCGGAGCAAATCGAAGTGCTCGAGCGCGCGCTCAACCGGCTCGCCGAGGTCGCGGCCGAAGATGGAAGCGACTTTCGCGATAGGCCCGGCACGGGAGCGGCGGGCGGGCTTGGATTCGGTTTGCTGGCTTTTTGTGGAGCGGAGTTACGGCCCGGTTTCGAGGTCGTCGCGGAAGCGCTCGATCTGCGCGCGAGAATTTCGACGACTGACTACGTCATCACCGGTGAAGGCAATCTCGATACCCAAACCCTCGAAGGAAAAGGCCCGGCCGGCGTCGCGCGGCTCGCGCGCGAGCTGGGAAAACCGGTCTTCGCGATCGTGGGCCGCTGCAGCGGCGAGGCGGAAGTGAACGCGCTCTTCGACGGAATCTTCACGCTCGATGATGACGGACCGCCTTTCACAAGAACGGGCGAACTCCTCGAAGCACGCGGGCGCGAATTGGCGAAGCGGCTAATTTCGCCGGCCTAACGAGGATGGAGCAGGTCGAGCGCGAGCCGCCAACCGTCGACCGCATCGCGCTGCCAAAGGTGGAGGTAGTAGCCCGCACTCGCGCCATGATACTCGCCCCAGACATACCCGAGATCGCCAGCGCGAGAGAGGCCGCCGTGCGGATCGCCGTAGCTCACAGGTGCCTCAGTCTTCGCGAGCAATTCCCCCGCGGCCTTTTTTCGAGCGCCGGTTGTTCGCCATCGCGCAACAAGCGCAGGTCGTCCGAGGCTATGGTGGAGACGCTCCTGGAAAAGCTGCGCAGTAGCTGCGGTCGCGCGCAAATAACTGCCTAAGCGTAGCCCCGCGCTTCTGATCGTTAGGCGCTTTTAGGTCGCGTATCTGTAACTCCGTCGCCGCCCCAGCCGGCTTCGGATTTGTCACGCCGAGGTCGAGGAGCAGTTTCCATTTCCCCTGCTCCTCCCGCCAGACCGAGACGAACTGCCCGAAGACTCCCGGCGCGCTTTCGCCCGCCTTCCGCAATGTCCACGGACCGGTCGTGTAGCCCAGCTCCCTACCCGATGCGACGACCGCGATAACCGGGTGCCAGCTCAGTTCCGCGGTCGGGTGCTTCCGCGCGCCACGCTTTCAAGCCGTTCTGCGGGCCTGGTTGAAAGACGATCCCGTCGTCCGAGCGCGTGAAGAAAAGCGGTTCGCATCCCGTGCGCGACCGATTCCTGCGCGAACGCTTTCTCCGCTGCCGCGAGCGAGCGCGCGTCACCGGCGATTGCAGACATTTCTGCGCCACAAAAGAGTGCCAAGCCGAGCGCAAGGGCGGGAAAAAATTTCATCCTTTAGAGCGCGCCGAAACTCAGTCATTCCGAGCGGAGCGCAGCGCAGTCGAGGACTCCCGTGGAGCGAGCTTTCAGGTTTCGCCACGGGATCCCTCGACTTCGCCTCGCAGCCGCGGGGCTCCGCTCGGGATGACTCGACTTTTTGGACGCCTCTTAGACAAAACCCGCGTTTGGCGGCGTCTGAAAGTTAAAAGACCGTGTTGTGGTCATGGAAAGCATCGTTTCGCATGAAGATTGGAAAACCTGTTTCGCACAGCTCGCGCCCGCCTTGCTCCTCTTCGCGCGCCGCTGGACGAACTCCCGCGCCGATGCCGAGGACGTGGTCCAGGAAGCTTTCGTGCGCTTCTGGCGCCGCCAACATTCGCTGGAAAACCGCGGCCTGCTCTACGCCACCGTGCGTTCCGCCGCGCTCGATCGGCTCCGGCGCGAGCAGCGCCGCAGCCAGCGCGAAGCCGTGGCTTTACGCGGGCACGACGATTTTTGCGAGCCGGTCTTCGCGCCGGACGATGAAGGCCAGCAACTGCTCGCGGCCGCGGTCGAGCGGTTGCCTAACGAACAGCGGGAGGTCGTGCTCTTGAAGATCTGGAGCGAGCTCACTTTCGCGGAGATCGGCGTCGCGCTGGAGATTTCGCCGAACACCGCCGCTTCCCGTTATCGCTACGCCCTCGGGAGCTTGAAGAAGTTGTTGCAACCTCATGAATGATTTTTCTGATCTCGAAGCGGACTTGCGCACCCTGCGGCCCCGCCCGGCGACGGACGGTCTCCTCCGGCGCGTCGAGCTGGCGCTCGTGGAAACGCCCGCCGGCGGCGTGCTCCCGCAGCCGTCCGCCCGGAGCAACGGCTGGTGGCCGTTAGGCCTCGGCCTCACCGGTCTCACCGCGCTGCTGGTGCTCGGGATTACTTATTTCGAGCAGCGACCGGTCGCGCCCGCGGTGGCGCAGCAGAGCGTTTCACCTGCGACGACGCCCGCCGGTTTTCAGCCCGCCGGCTTAAGCCAGGTCGTCTATAGCGGCCGCGACGAAGGCCTCTTCTTTCCGCCCGACGACTCCGGCGCGCCGCGGCGCCGGCTCCGCTACGAGACGCGTGAGACGATGCGCTGGCAGAATGCCGCGACCGGGGCTTCGGTCCGCGTTTCCTATCCGGTCGAGCAGGTCGTGCTCGCGCCGGCCGTCTTTCAATAACCAAAACCAACGAACAACAACCTGCCATGAAAACACGAATCGCCTTAACCGCCGTCCTCGCCGCGCTCCTCCCCGCCGCGGCCTTTGCCCAGAACCCCGATTCGGATAACCCGCCGCCGGTGCCGGCAGTGGCACCGGCGCCCGGGGTCCCCCCCGTCCCCGCTGTGGCGCCCGTGCCCCCGCAACCGCGGCGCTGGCATGGCGAAGAACGCGAGAAGGGACCTGTCACGTTTCTCGGCGTCGAGACTTCGCGCGTGCCGCGGGTCCTGAGTGAACAGCTCGGTCTGCAACGCGGCTTCGGCGTGGTCGTGGATTACGTCGTGCCGGAAAGCGCGGCTGCGACTGCCGGCGTGCAGCAGAGCGACATCGTCAAAATGTTGAACGACCAGATCATCGTCGACTCGGATCAGCTCGGCGTTTTGGTCCGCAGTTTCGCCGACGGCGCGACCGTGAACCTGAAGGTGCTGCGCAAAGGCCAGGAGCTAAACCTGAGCGCGAAACTCAAGCAGAAGACGCAGAAAACCGGACACGGCCCGGTCGGTTATGAGTGGAATTTCGACGGCTTCGACGGGATGGATAATTTCCAGACGCCGGACATGTCCGCGGTCCGCGAGAGCGTGGCCCGGGCGAAGCAGCAGGCGCTCAAGGCCGGCGACCAGGCGCGCGAAGCGATGCGGAAGTTGCGCATCGTCACCACCGAGGATGGCGCAGTTAAAGCCGCCCACGTCGATCTCGGAAAAGTGCAGCTCGTTTTCTCCGACGAGCAAGGCGAGCTCCGGCTCGAGACCATCGAGGGGAAGAAAATGCTGACCGCAAAGGACGCGTCGGGAAAAGAGCTTTTCCGCGGGCCGGTGAACACGGACGAAGAGCGCGCGAAGGTCCCGGCGGAAGTGCGGAAACGCTATGAAACGCTCGAGCACCAAGAGCTGCCGCCGATTCCGCCTAACGAAGAACTCGCGCCGCGCGCGCCCGGGCCGAACGATTCCGCGCAATCCCGGCGGGCCGAGCTCGAGTCTGCTGCTCTCGTGCCCAGCGCGCGGAGCGGTTGGACCCGGAGCACGATGCTGCTCTGAGCGGCCGTCGAAAAAAGTCGTGTCATCCCGAGCGGAGCCGGAGGCGGAGTCGAGGGATCCCGTGGCGAAACCTTTAAGCTCACTCCACGGGATTCCTCGACTGCGCTCCGCTTCGCTCGGAATGACCCAGTTTTTAGACGTCCTCTAAGCGGCCACGCCCCTTGCGACGGCGCCGCCTCTTCCGAGAGCGTGTCATGCACTTTTAGCGGCCAACCTACGGAGTGCGTCTGGAGCGCGACGCTCCGTCGTCGCCCGTTTCTTTTCTGGGGTCCACCCTCGCGATGACTGAGCATCGCGCTCCACGGCCGGCGGCCGTTGCCTAAAGTGCATGACCCGCTCTAGGCTGATCTGCGCCGCGGGACCGCGACCGGGCCGATCATGCCTAACGAACCCGGCCCTTCTTCTGCGCCCCCGCGCGATCCCTACGCCGCCTTTCGCTCGCGCGAATATTCGTTCTACACCTTCGGGAATTTCATCTCCGTCACCGGCCGGCAGATGCTCACGGTCGCGCTGGAATGGGAAGTCTACGCGCGCACGCACTCCGCCACCGCGCTCGGGCTGGTCGGTCTCACGGCAGCGTTTCCGATCGTGGTGCTCTCGCTTCCCGCCGGTCACCTCGCGGATCGCTACCGCCGCAAAAGCATCATTATGTGGTCGCAGGCGATCAGCGCGATCTGCTCGGTGCTGCTCGCGTTGATCTCGTGGAATCATCTCGCGCTCCCGCGCCTTCCGATCCTGCTGCACGCGAATGCCGGGCTCGCGCGGGTCGCCCACGTTTTTGAGCGGCATGTGAGTTATCACTTCGACGATCTCTCGCTCCCGCTGATCTTTTCTGTGCTTCTCGTCTCGGGTTGCGCGCGCACTTTTGGCTGGGCCGCGCGCTCCTCTTTTTTCCCGACGCTGGTGCCGCGCGATCATTTCGCCAACGCCGTCACCTGGAACAGCAGCATGTTTCAAATTGCCTGCGTCCTCGGCCCGGCAAGCGCAGGTTTTCTCATCGCGCACTTCGAATTTCCGTTCATCTACGCGATCGATAGCTGCTGCGCCGTGACCTTTCTCGCCCTGATGCTGCCGATCCGAAAAGTGCGCGCGGTCCGGCGCGTCACCGGGAGCGCGTGGTCGAGTCTCCGCGCCGGGATTCGCTTCGTGGCGAGTCGACAAATCATCGTCGCGGCACTGACGCTCGATATGTTTGCCGTCCTCCTCGGCGGGGCGACGGCGCTGCTCCCGATTTTTGCAGATCAGATTTTGCACTGCGGCCCGATCGGCCTCGGCTGGCTGCGCGCGGCGCCGGCGATCGGCTCCTTCGTGATGGCGGTGCTGATCGCTTTTCTGCCGCCAATGCGGCAGGCCGGGCGGATGTTGCTCTGGGCGGTGAGCGGCTTCGGCGTGGCGACAATCGTCTTCGGCATCTCGACCTGGTTCTGGCTTTCGCTCGCGATGTTATTCCTCACCGGCATCTTCGACAGCGTCAGCGTCGTCGTTAGGCAAACGCTCGTGCAATTGCTCACGCCGGACGAAATGCGCGGCCGCGTCTCCTCCGTGAACAACATCTTCATCGGCACCTCGAACGAATTCGGCGCGCTCGAGTCGGGCCTGAGCGCGGCGCTTTTCGGGCCGGTCATTTCCGTCGTGGCCGGTGGAATAGGGACGATCCTCGTGGTCGGGGCGGTGGCTTTAAAATGGCCCGCGGTGCGGCGCATCGGACGGCTCGATAAGAGCCTGCAATAACCTCAGAGGGCGGTCTAGAAAGTTGCGTCATCCCGAGCGGAGCGCAGCGCAGTCGAGGGATCCCGTGGCGCTGCCGTGAAGCTTCTGCGCGAGATCATCCAGGAAACCCGGCGGGATCCCTCGACTG
>JBBSUP010000004.1:0-79863 GCA_038234295.1 Chthoniobacterales bacterium | reverse complement strand
GCCAGCCGCGGAACAAACAGTTGCTCCGCATGATGGAAGATCCCGACAAGCGCAAGGCGATCGACAAAGCCGAGCTCTCTTTCTACCAGGACACGCGGAAGGAAGAACTCTTCGCGCTCAAGGAAGAGCTCTTCTTCACGATGGATGAGAAATCGCATGAAGCCGATCTCTCGGAACAGGGCCGCGCCTTTTTGAATCCCGACGAGCCGGATTCATTCGTGCTTCCAGATTTGATCAGCGAGTTCACCGATATCGACCTGAACCGCACGCTCAGTGACGAAGAGAAAGACAAGCTGAAGGCCGAGCGCCAGCAGCAATGCGACACTCGGGCCGAGCAGATCCACAATATCTCCCAACTGCTGCGCGCTTACTGCCTTTTCGAAAAGGACGTCGCGTATGTGGTCGAGGAAAACAAAGTCGTCATCGTCGACGAATATACCGGCCGAAAAATGCCGGGCCGGCGTTGGAGCGACGGCTTGCACCAGGCCGTCGAGGCGAAGGAAGGCGTGCAGATCGATCGCGAAACCCAGACCCTTGCGACGATCACGATTCAGAATTATTTCCGGCTTTATCACAAGCTCGCCGGCATGACCGGCACCGCGGAAACCGAGGCGAACGAATTCCACGACATCTACAAACTCGATGTCGCTGTGATCCCGACGAATCGCCCCGTCCTGCGTCAGGACGCGAACGATCGCATCTACAAAACGCGCCGCGAGAAATACAACGCGGTGATCAAGGAAATCGCCGAGCGGCACGCGGCGAATCAGCCGGTTCTGGTCGGCACCGTCAGCGTCGAAGCCTCCGAGTTACTGAGCCGGATGCTGAAGCGCGAGAAGGTTCCGCACAACGTTCTGAACGCGAAATATCACCGGCAGGAAGCCGAGATCGTGCAGCGCGCCGGGCAGCCGGGAACGGTCACGATCTCTACGAACATGGCCGGCCGCGGGACCGACATTAAACTCGGGACGGGTGTGCCGGATGCCGGCGGTCTCTACGTCATCGGCACCGAGCGCCACGAGTCGCGCCGCATCGATCGCCAGCTCCGCGGCCGTTGCGCGCGTCAGGGCGATCCGGGCGCGACGCGTTTCTACGTGAGCTTCGAGGACGATCTCATGCGCAACTTCGGCGCGGCCGATCGCATGACGAAAATTATGGAGCGCTTCGGTCTTGAAGAAGGCCAGGAACTCGAACATCGCTGGTTGAACAAGAGTGTCGAGACCGCGCAGAAACGCGTCGAGCAGCGGAACTATCTCGCGCGGAAACGCACGCTCGATTTCGACAACGTGATGAACAATCAGCGTGAGGTCGTTTACACCTACCGCAACGAAGTCATCGACACCGAGGATCCGCGGAAGCTCGTCTTCGAGGTCATCAACGAAGCGGTCCCCGCGAAGGTGCAGGAATTTCTCGGCACCGGCGCGTCGGGCGACGAGCCGAACCACCCGGGCTTGCTCCATTGGGTAAACACCACATTCCCGCTCGGCCTCACGACCGAAAAAGCCGAGTTCGAAACGCGCGCTCCCGACGCCAACGCGCAGTTCCTAGTCGCGAAAATCACCGACGCCTACGAGCGCAAATCGAGTCACGAAGAACCGAGCGCGGTCAAGAACCTTGAGCGTTACATCATCCTCAACGCGATCGATCGCCTCTGGCAGGAGCACCTCTACGCGATGGACGCGCTCCGCGAAGGCGTCTACCTCCGCGGCTATGCGCAGAAGGATCCGCTGATCGAATACAAGACCGAGGCGTTCGACATGTTCGTGGAATTAATGGCGAACATAAAAGGCGAAGTGCTGCACAACCTCTTCCGGAGCACCTCAAATTTGCAGGCCTTCGAAACCTTCCTCAGCACCCTCCCGCAATTTCTCATGCGCGAGCACACGCCCAGCGCCCCGACCGCCAACGGTCCGGTGCCCGGGCGGCGTCCGGAGTTCACCGCTGGGCGTGGAGAGAATGGCAACGGCGAAACCGAAGAGGACGGTTCGGAAGTAAAACTCGAGCTGACGCCGGTTCGGCGCGAGATGCCGAAGGTCGGCCGGAATGACCCCTGTCCCTGCGGCAGCGGGAAGAAGTTCAAGAACTGCCACGGTCGCGGTGCCTAACGAACTCACCCTATGTCCACCCGGTTCGCGACTGATTACTACCAAAGTGCGGAAGATTATCTCGGTGCCGAGCGTTTGAGCGACCAAAAGCACGAATATCTGGCCGGAGTCATCTACGCCATGGCCGGCGCCAGTCTCGAGCACGATCTCCTCGCCGGAAACATTTATAGCGAACTGCGTCAGCAATTGCGTCAGCCCGGCTGCAATGTTTTTTCGTCCGATGTCAAAACTCGTATCCGCAGGAACGCCGCAGAGTTCTATTATTATCCCGACGTCACCGTGGACTGCTCCGGTCGCGGAGGCTCCTCTTATTTTCTCGAAGATGCCCGAGTGATTTTCGAAGTGTTATCACCCGACACCGAACGGATTGATCGCGGTGAGAAGTTGAGCAATTATCAATCGCTCGCGTCGTTAGGCGCCTACGTTCTCGTGGATCCGTTTCACCTCGCGGTGACCGCATATCGACGCTCTGGAGAGGGCTGGGCTCAGCAGTTTCTCACCGATAAAGAGAGCGTTCTGGAGTTGCCACAAATCGACTGCCTGCTGCCGCTGACGGCAATCTACGCGCGGACGCATCTCATGCGATAAGGGTTTTCCGGAGGGAAAGCTTGCTCCCCCCAAGCTGCGCGCGGCAAGATGTATCTGCCATGCCCTTGCCTGCCCCGAGCCGCCGCGAGTTCGTTAGGCTGCTCGGCGCCGCGACTACGGCAAGCTTCCTACCCTCATGGGTGTCCGGCGAGCCAATTCCCGCAGACGACCTCGTCACCATCTCGATCTTTCACACGACCGATCTCCACGGTCACATTCTTCCGACCGCCGATTACGCAGGTCGCAACGACCTCGGCGGTCTGGCCCGCTGCGTCACGCAGATCAAGTGCTGGCGCGCGGAGAATCCGCACTCGCTGTTACTCGACCTCGGCGATGTCTACCAAGGCACACAATTCGCGCTCGCCGACCAGGGCCGCTCGATGATCGATCTCTTCCATCTCCTGCGTTACGACGCCTGGCTCATCGGGAATCACGAGTTCGACTGGGGTCTCGAGCCTTTCCAACACGCGGTGGAACGCTCGGAAATCCCCATCCTCGCGGCGAATCTGGGCGGTGAGGCGCACGCGAAGATCGAGCCGTTTCTCCTCAAGGAAATCGCCGGGATCAAGCTCGCGATCGTGGGCCTGACGACCCCGGGAATGCCGTTCTGGTTTCCGCCGCAATTTCTCGGTGGCTTCCAATTCCACGACCCGGTGGAGCCAGCTCGTCGGGCCATCGTCGAGGCGAAATCGTTAGGCGCGGATGCGATCGTCCTCGCCGGCCACATGGGCTTGAAGGAGCGCACAGGCGGCGACGATTTCGCGAACCGGGCGATGGCGCTGACGGCGGAGTTCCCCGAGGCAGTTGTCTTCCTCGCCGGTCACACGCACCAGAACGTGCCCTTTCGGCTCACGAATAATGTGCCCTTCACCCAAGCCGATCACTTCGGTATCCATCTCGGGCGCGTCGATCTCGTCTTCGACCGCGCGTCTAGGAAACTGCTGCAGCAAAGCGCGCGCACCGAGCTGATGGATCACACCGTCGCGCTTGACCCGGTCGTGCTTAGTCGCATCCAGCCGCAACTCGATCGCGCGGCCGCTCTCCTCGCGGAACCGATCGGTTCGCTGGCCGAAACTCTCAGCGTTCACGCAGCACCGGGCGAACCGAGTGAAGTCGAACGTCTCTTCGCCGTCGCTATGACCGACGCACTGGCGCAGCGCGGGGTCGCGCTCGACGGAGTTTTTCATGGCCTCTTCGACGACGAACACGTTTTCAAAAAAGGTCCGAAAACGATCGCCGACATCTGGGAAATCCTGCCCTATGAGAACTTCCTCGTGACCGGCGAACTAACGCCGGAAGAACTCCGCAGCGTCATGGATGAAGTGATGCAAAGCCGTTCCGCGCGCAGCCTAATCGGCTTTCGTCTCTCCGTCGAAGGGCAGGGGAGTGATCGTCGCCTAACGAATTTGACCCTGGCGAACGGCCGCCCCCCCGAACGGGCGCGGCGCTATCGAATCGCCTTCAATACCTTCGACGCCTCGAGTGGTGGCCATCGTTTCATGAAGTTGCGCGCCCTCCTCGACCGGCCGGAAGCGAAGCGCACTTTCCATCCTGTCCAGAGCCGCGAAGCGCTGATCGATTACTTCCGGCGGCATCGCGTCGTCCGCCTTTCCTGACCGCCGGTTGCAGCAACCGGTGGAGCGTTGCTACCGTGAGCGGATGAACCTTTCGCTGCTTTACCCCCTCGCGCTCGCCAGCTTCGCCACCACGAACCTCGCCCCGCCGACCGAGAAGAAGCCCGTCATGAACGAATACCACGGCGTCAAAGTGGAGGACGATTATCAGTGGCTGGAGCAAAACGACGATCCCGCGGTCAAGAAATGGTCCGACGCGCAAAACGAACATGCGCGCGCTTATCTGGATAAACTTCCGGCGCGTGCAGAAATCGCGCAACGCCTGACGAAACTCTACGCCGCCGCTTCGCCGACCTATTCTTCCATCGTGAGCCGTCCGGGCCGGATTTTCGCGATGAAGTTCCAGCCGCCGAAACAGCAGCCGCTGCTGGTCACGCTCGCTTCCGCCGATGACCTGAAATCCGAAAAGGTGATCCTCGATCCGAACGCGCTCGACGCGAAAGGCGCGACCTCGATCGATTGGTTCGTCCCGTCGCTCGACGGCAAGAAAGTGGCCGTCTCGATCTCGAAAGGCGGGAGCGAAGATGGCGATCTGCATTTCTACGATGTTGAAACCGCGAAGCCGCTGCCGGACACGATCGCGCACGTGCAGTTCCCGACCGCCGGCGGCAGCGCCGCCTGGAACGCCGAGAGCGACGGTATTTTCTACACCCGTTTCCCGCGCGCCGGTGAACGGCCGGAAGCCGATCTCCATTTCTATCAGCAGGTTTATTTTCACAAACTCGGAACGCCGGAGAGCGAGGACACTTATTCGTTAGGCAAAGAATTCCCGCGGATCGCCGAGATTGCGCTCCAGAGCTCGCACGACGGTCGCTTCACCCTCGCGGTGGTCGAGAACGGCGACGGCGGGGATTACGCGCACTATCTCCGCGGGCCGGGTGGAGAATGGAAGCAGCTCACGAAATTCTCCGACGGCGTGAAAGGCGCCGCGCTCGGCCGGGATGATGCGCTCTATCTCGTCTCGATCGCCAGTGCGCCGCGCGGAAAAGTCCTGCGCCTGCCGCTGGATCATCCCGAGCTGGCGTCGGCGAAAGTTGTCGTCCCGGCGGGCGAGGCCGTCATCCAGCAAATCGAGCCCGCCAAGAACGCGCTTTATGTTGGCGACTTGTTAGGCGGGCCTTCGCAGATTCGCCGCTTCGATCTCGACGGCAAAAACGAAAAGACGATCGCAGTTCCGGAGATCTCCGCCGTGCAGGAAATGGTCGCGCTCGATGACGGCTCGCTCCTTTTCAAAGACGTCAGCTACGTCGCGCCGAACGCCTGGTATCGCAGCAGCGCAGAAAATTCCGCGCCAGTAAAATCTGCGCTCCAGGACGCTTCACCTGTCTCCTTCGACGACATCGAAGTCGTCAGGGAATTCGCACCCTCGAAAGACGGCACGAAAATTCCGCTCAACATCATGCGCCGCAGAGGCACGAAGCTCGACGGGACCAACCCGACCCTGCTTTACGCTTACGGCGGTTACGGCATCAGCATGACGCCGTCGTTCGATTTCACGCGCCGACTCTGGTTTGATCGCGGTGGAGTCTACGTGGTCGCGAACGTCCGCGGCGGCGGCGAGTACGGCGAGGAGTGGCACAAGTCCGGCAACCTCGTGAACAAGCAAAATGTCTTCGACGACTTCATCGCCTGCGAACGTTACCTGGTCGAGAAGGGCTACACCTCCTCGCCGAAACTCGCGATTGAAGGTGGCAGCAACGGTGGTCTGCTCATGGGCGCGGTCCTCACCCAACACCCCGAGCTTCCGCACGCGGTCGTCTCGCACGTCGGGATCTACGATTCCCTGCGCACTGAGCTCGAGCCGAACGGCGCCTTTAACGTCACCGAATTCGGCACCGTGAAAGACGCTGCGCAGTTCCGCGCGCTCTACGCCTACTCGCCATATCACCGAGTAAAGAACGACACGAAATATCCGGCGACGCTCTTCCTCACCGGGGCGAATGACGGCCGCGTCGCGCCCTACAACTCCCGCAAAATGGCCGCGCGCCTGCAAGCCGCGAATGCCGCGGACACGCCGATTCTCCTGCGCACGAGCGCGAGTTCCGGGCATGGACACGGCACGGCGTTGACCGAGCGGATCCAACAAAAAGCGGACGTGCTCGCGTTTCTCTTCGACCAGCTCGGAATGACGCAGGAGACCGCGAAGACCGCCGCTCGTTAGGCCAGTTTCGTTTGCTCGAGCGCCGGTTTTTTCAAGTCGATCCGCTGCTCTGTGCCGAGAGACTCATCGGCACGGAGCTGGTCTGGGGACGTTGTGCCGGCATCGTCGTCGAGACCGAGGCCTACCTCGTGGAAGGCGACGAAGCGTGCCACACCTTCATGCGCCCGAGCACGCGCGCGTTCGTCGAACGGAACCAGGCGGCGACCTGCTACATCTACTTCAATTACGGCGTCCATTGGATGCTCAACTTCCTCGTCAAAGGCGGCCCGCGCGATGGCCTCATCCTCATCCGCGCGCTCGAGCCGACGCGCGGTCTCGCGCTCATGCGCCGGCGCCGCGGCCGCGAAGAAGTGCGGCAGCTTTGCTCCGGCCCTGGCAAGCTGACGCAGGCGTTCGCGATCGATAAACGCCACCACGAGATCGATCTCGCCGCTGATCCGGCCCACGGTTTTCTTCCGCGGCCTAACGATGACGTAAAGGTGGTCGCCGATCCGCGCATCGGCATTAGTCGTGCGCAGGAATTTCCCTGGCGCTTCACCTTAGCCGGCAGCCTTTACGTAAGCCGCGCCGTCCGGTTGTAGACGTTTCGCTCTGCGAAACGCGAGCGATGCGTCCCACGGAACGAGACCCCGAACGTCACCCTCGCGCCTCGCAGAGCGAGGCGTCTACAGCGGCGCGTTGACCGCTCCGGGATTCCCGCCGAATTTGCCGGCCATGTCCGCCACCAAACCACGCGTCCTTCTCGGCATGAGCGGCGGCGTCGATTCCAGCGTCGCCGGTTACCTGCTCCGCGAGCAGGGCTACGACGTCGTCGGCGTGACCATGAAAGTCTGGCCGCAGGATTGCATCTCGCGCGCGGAAGATAAGTGCTGCGGGCCCCAGGCCGTGGCCGATGCCCGGAACGTCGCGCACTCGTTAGGCATTCCTCATTACGTGGTCGATGAAGCCGATCAGTTCGAGCAGCTCGTGATCAACTATTTCTCGAGCGAGTACCGCGCCGGTCGCACGCCGAACCCGTGCGTGATGTGCAACGAGAAGCTGAAGTTCGGGAAGCTTTGGGAAAAAGCGGAAGCGCTCGGCTGCGATTACATCGCGACCGGTCATTACGCGATCATCGAGCATCATCCGCCCGTTGTAGCCGGGGGCGGTGACCCCGGCCGTATCGAACCGCCTGCTAGCCGCCATCCCGCCGGGGTCATCGCCCCCGGCTACAGCACCGCCCGCGCCGTGCTCCGCAAAGGCGCGGATCCGCGCAAAGACCAGTCGTATTTCCTCTTCAGCCTGCGCCAGGAACAACTCCGACGCGCGCTCACCCCGCTTGGCGCGATGGCGAAACCGGCGATTCGCGAGATCGCGCGTTCGTTAGGCTTGAAAGTCGCGGACAAAGTCGACAGCCAGGAAATCTGCTTCGTTCCCGGGAATGACTACAAGGCCTTCCTCCGGTCGCATCTCGACGCGGATGAGTTTCATCCCGGGGGCATCTACGATCTCAGCGGCACCTTCATTGCGCCGCACGAAGGGATCGAGATGTTCACGATCGGCCAGCGCAAAGGCCTCCCCGGCGGCTCGCCGCAGCCGCGCTACGTCGTCGATATTGATGCGGAAACCAATCGCGTCATCGTTGGCGCCGCGGAGGATTTGGTCACAGAAGAATTCGAAATCGAACGGGTGAGCTGGGCCGGGGATCTCGCGCCTAACGAATCGCTCGACGTTTCCGTGAAAATCCGCTACGCGCATCCCGGCGCGAGTGCGACGATCACGCCGCTGCCCGACGGGCGCGCGCGAGTCCAGTTGCACGAAGCGCAGAAAGCCGTCACCCCGGGTCAGGCCGCGGTTTTCTATGATGGCGACGTCGTTGCGGGTGGCGGCTGGATCTGCCGGCAGACCGCGGCCGTTCCGGCCTAACGAATGGCGGCGGAGGTTCTGCTCGTCCTGAGCACGTTTCCCGACCGCAACAAAGCGCAGCGGATTGCTGAGGAACTTGTGAGCGGGCGTTACGCCGCCTGCGCGAATGTCGCTTCCGCGGTCGACTCGTTCTACTGGTGGAAAGGCGAGGTCGAAACCGCGAGCGAAGTGCTCGTCTATTTCAAAACCACCGCGGCGCGCTTTGCTGCATTTGAGGCGAAACTGCGCGAGCTGCATCCCTACGACGTCCCAGAGATCATCGCCTTTCCGATCGCCGCCGGCTCGCAGGATTACCTGGACTGGATCGCCGAGAACTGCCGCTGAGCTGAAAGGACGGGCGCTGTCCCGTCCCCGCGGCCGCGAGAAACTCGGACGACACAGCGGTCGTCCCTCCACCATTGCCGCGCGTGCTTCTCCCATGATAAGCTCCGCGCATGTCCCTGGTTTTCGAGACGATTTATACGGATGGGCTGGCGGAGATTTCCTATCTCGTCGGCGATGATGAAACCGGTACCGCCGCGGTTTTCGATCCGCGACCCGATGTTGAGATTTACTTGGAACTCGCGCGGAAGAAGGGCGTCGCGATCACGCACCTTTTCGAGACGCACATCCACGCCGATCTCGTAAGCGGCGCGCGCGAATTGAATGCGCGCGTCGGCAGGGCAAAGATTTTTGCCAGCCACGAAGCCGGCGCGAGCTACGGCTTCGAGACCGAAGCGGTGAAAGATGGCGGTAGCTTCACCTTCGGTTCGCTCGTCATCACCGCCCGGCACACGCCCGGTCACACGCCGGAGCACGTCTCTTACCTCCTCGCGGAAGAAGATCACCCCGAGCTGCCTTGGGGCGTGCTCAGTGGCGATTCACTTTTCGTCGGCTCGGCTGGGCGCCCGGATTTGTTAGGCGAAGGCGAGACCGCGAAGCTCGCGGCGCAGCAGTTCAAAACGCTCCGCGATTTCTACCTGAAGCTGCCCGATAGCGTCCTCGTCTATCCCGCGCACGGCAGCGGCTCGCCTTGCGGCGCGGAGATCGGCGATCGCCTCACGAGCACGATCGGCTTCGAGCGCGCCTTCAATCCTTTTCTGCAATTCGACGACGTCGAGGCCTTCACCCAGCACTGCATCAAGACCGCGCCGCCGATTCCGAAATATTACCCGCGGATGAAAAAGGTGAACGAGGAGGGACCAAAGATCCTCGGCGGCCTGCCCCAGGTGCGCGCGATTCCGCCGGACGAATTCAAAACCGAGCTCGCGAAAGGCGAAGCCTTGCTGATCGACACCCGCTCAATGTTCGCCTTTGGCGGCGCGCACATCTGTGGGGCGCTAAATATCGGGGCGACGCCGACGCTTTCGATCTGGGCCGGTTCGCTCCTCGATCCGGAAACACCGCTGCTCCTCGTGCTCGAGAACGACAGCGACCTCGAGGAAGTCGTGAAGCTTTTTTTACGCACCGGGTTCACCAACTTCGCTGGCTACCTCGTCGGCGGCATCAAGGCGTGGGGCGCGGCAGGCAACGCCTTTGCGCAGATCCCGCAGATTTCGGTGCACGAATTGCAAGCCGCCAACGGCCAGATGCAGGTCCTCGATGTGCGGACCGATCGTGAATGGAAAGGCGGCCACGTGCCCGGCGCGAAACACATCGTCGTCCCGCAACTCGAAAAACGCGCAGGCGAGCTCGACAAGTCGAAACCGACCGCGGTTTATTGCGCGTCAGGTTATCGCGCCAGCATCGCGACGAGCCTGCTCGAGCGCGCCGGTTTCGAAAAGGTGATGAACGTTCCTGGCAGCTGGCACGCCTGGAAAGAGGCAGGTCTGCCGGTCGAGCGGGAGCCTAACGAAAAGTGAACCATTTACGGTTGTCATCCCGAACCGGCGAAGCGCGGAGAGGGATCTCACAAGCGTTGCTCGGCGTCACCATGCCTGGGCACATTGGGAGGACGCTTGCGAGATCCCTCGCCGTCTGCGCGGCTCGGGATGACACTCTTATATGATTATCCGCGAGAAAGACCCGGCTAACCTCGAGATGCCGTTCGGCGAACTCGACGGCTGGCTCACGCCTAACGACCAGTTTTACATTCGCTCACACTTCCCGGTGCCAGCGCTCGATCCGAAGACCTGGCGGCTGCGGATCGAGGGGGCGGTCGAGCGTCCGCTCGAACTCAGCCTCGACGACCTCCGCGGTTTTGCCGTGCAGACGGTTCCAGCCACGCTCGAATGCGCTGGGAACGGGCGCATTTTTCTCGTCCCGAAAGTGAAAGGGACCCAATGGGAACTGGGCGCGGTCGGAAATGCGCATTGGACCGGGGTGTCGTTAGGCGAAGTGCTGCGACAGGCGAGCGTGAAAAGCGCCGCGGCCGACGTGGTTCTGGAAGGCGCCGACATCGGCACGATCAGCGAAGCGCCGAAACCGGCCGGCAGGATTCCCTACGCGCGCAGCGTCCCCTTAGCCAAAGCGTTGGAGGGCGTCCTCCTCGCTTTCGAGATGAACGGCGAACCGCTCTCGCCCGCGCACGGTTTCCCCCTGCGCGCGATTGTCCCCGGCTGGTTTGGGATGGCGGCGGTGAAATGGCTCCAGCGCATCGTGGTCACGGAGCAGCCGTTCCAGGGCTACTACCAGACCGTCGACTACGCGTTTTGGAAACACGATGGCGCCGGCGTCGGTCTGGTGCCGATCACGGAGATGCAGGTGAAGTCGTCGATCGCGCGGCCGGGGATCAGCGAAGTCATCGCCGGGGGGAGCGACTACAAAATCACCGGCGCCGCCTGGACGTCGGAAGCCGAGATCGCCAAGGTGGAAGTGAGCACCGACGGCGGCGAGTCGTGGTCGGAGGCATCGTTGGGCGGCGAGGTCGCGCGGAACTGCTGGCGACTCTGGGACTGGACCTGGCCTGTGCCTAACGAACCCGGCCGCGCCGTGCTGATGGCGCGGGCGACCGATTCGCGCGGTCGCACCCAGCCGTCGGAGCGCGATCTCGATCGCGGGAGCTACGAGATCAATCACTGCCTCCCGATCGAAGTCGAAATTCGTTAGGGCCCGTTTCCACGGTCATCCTGAGCGGAGCGCAGCGGAGTCGAAGGATCCCGCCGGTTTTCTGAGCAGCGCCGCGGCAAGCCGTTTGAATTTTCGCTTCACGGCAGCTCCACGGGATCCCTCGACTGCGCTACGCTTCGCTCGGGATGACCGCGATTACGGTGTTAGAGATGCGCCCATTCCACCGCGACACGCTGCTTCCGCGCGAAGCGATCGTGAAAAAACAACTCCTTATGCCGGCAGCCATGCTCGTGGACGAGTCGCGTCACTTTCACATCGAAGCAGCAATACTCCGCCACCTCGAGAAAGCGCCCTTCGCGCCACCACTTGATCGCATCAAGGCTGATCCCGGTTTTCCCGACGCCTAACGTCGCCTGCGCGATTGCGTCGAGCCCGAGCCGGTGCCCGAGCTTCGCCTCCATATCCACCATGAGATCGACCGTCGGCAACTCGTTCGCGAGATCGAGCACGGTGTAACCCATGAGCACGTGGTAATCGAAATTGAGGACGTTAAATCCCACCACGAGATCGGCCCCGCGCAGTTGCTCGATCAGGTCGTGCACATGGGTCTCGTCGAAAATCTGATAACGCCCGGTGCGCGTGCTGTAGGTCACGCCGACCGACATCTGCATGTTGCCCTTGCGCAGCCAGCCGCCGGCGTCGTTCGCGGTCCGCTGCGTCTCGAGGTCGAAGTAGATGATCTCCATCCCGCTATTTCAGTTCAAACTCACCGCAATCGAACGCGAGCATCTGGTCGAGATGCGTGACGCGGAATTGCTCCACAACCGCGCCGTCATCCTCGAAAACATCGGCGGCGTTCTCCGCGCCCCGTTGCAATAAAACGCGCGTGAGCTGCGGCGTCTCGCTGATCGTCCGGAGCGGAAGTCCGTCGGCAGTTTTGAGGAAGCTGCCATCTTCATCGAACCCAACGGCGAGCGTGATCTTTCCCGGCTGATCGCGCTCGAGCGGATTCGGCTGGAGCTTTTGCGGGAGGGTTGCGGGCAGCGCCGCCGCGGGTTCGGTAGGCACAGCCACCGGTTTCCCGTTTTCGAGCGTGAAGTTTTTGTGCACGACGATCTCCTTGGCGAAATCGACTTTCCAATCCGAGACCGCCTGTTCCTGCCCGGGCGTGGTCGTGAGCAGAGTGAGACTGCGGAGGCGCTGCAGCGCGGGCGATTCCTCGAGCAGGTAAATGCGCTCCTCGTTAGGCGCAGCCGCGATGCCGATCGGTTGCGGCGCGTCTTGCGGGATCTCCAGGGTGCGCAAAACTGTCGCCGGCGCATTCCCGGGCGGCGTCTGCACGACCTTTAGCTCCGATGAATCCGGCGCGAGATGAGCGATTGCCCAAATCGTTTCATCCTTTCCGGTCGCGACCGCCACCGGATTGATCAGCGGGCCGGCGTAACGGCCCGGATCGTTCTCGGCCACTGGGAGGAGCTCCGCCGGTTCGAGCTTCTCCGTCAACGGATCGTAGCGAAAAGCGCGGGTCGTTCCGTCGGTGGTGGTGGCCGTAAGATGGAGCGCGCCCGCGTGCGTCGCGATCCGCGTGATCCGTGCGGGGTGCGGCGACTCTTCGCCCGTCACCCAATCGTTGAAGAAGGAATCGACACCTTCGACTTTTACGTCCTCACCGACGAGAAAACCGCGCGCCTGATAGCGCCCATTGGGAAGAGGAAGACCCGCATCGCTGTTCCCATCCCAGGTCGTCTCAAGCGCGTCGTGCCCTTCGGTGAAATCGCTGATGGTGTCTTCGCGGTGGAGCACGCGCACCAGTTTCCCGGCCTGGTCGTAAATCCCGAGGCTGATCGTTCCCGCGAGCGGCGGCGCCGCAAAATGCAGCCGAATCACCCGCGGCGCGGGCACGGGGGGTGAGGGCGGTTCCTGTGCCTGCGCGAGCGCGAGGCCGAAAATAAGTGCACCAAAAATCAAAACACGCATGCGACCCTCAAAGATAATAGCGCCAGTCGAGATTAGGAAAGATCGGAGCGCGCGCTTCGCATTCCGCGAGGAAGTTTTCGTCCATCTGCGCCGCGCGCAGTTGCGAGTCGAGCCGTGCAAAACGATCGAGATGATCGCGCGTCCGCGCGGCGGCATATTCCGGCGCGGTCTGAGCCTTCAGGAGAAACGCCCAGTCGCTCGATTGCGCGAGGAGCAGCTCGCGCGCGGCCTGGCGCAAAGCACGGATCACAACGGCATCAGTGGTCGCGCGCTGAGCGCGCGCTAGCTCCGTCATGCGCCGCGTCGCGGAATGAAGCAGGGGATAGATCCATGCGTTCTGTTCGTTTAACCAGACGCCGCTGTAACCGTTCTCGCCCCAGCTCGACGGGCTCGGCTCCGCGATCTGCTGCGCAGGATTTTCTAGGAGAAAAGATTCCGGCGTCGTGAGCTGGAAATCTTCCGGCGCGCGCGCCGCCCGGCGCAGGAACGCCTCGAGAAAGTGCGGACCTTCAAACCACCAGTGACCGAAGAGCTCGGCGTCGAACGGGCTGAGCACGATCGGTGCAAAACCGGTCGCAGCGACTTCCTGCAAGCGCGCACGGCGCTTCGTGAAAAAGTCTTCGGCGTGGACCTCGGCGCGAGCGCGGGCCGCGGCGGGATCGTAGAACTGCTTCTCCTCCGTCGCGCCGCTGACGCGGTGATATTTGATGCCGCTAAATTTGCGGATCCCGTGTGGCCTAACGAATGGACGGAGCTCCTGCTCCGGCAGGTCGTAGCCGAGGTCGCGGTAGAAATCGCGGTAAACCGAGTCACCGGGGTAACCGCTTTCGGCGCTCCAAACTTCTTCGCCAGACTCGCGGTCGCGCGCGAAAGCAGCCGGACCCGCGGGCGTGAAACAAGGCGCAAAAAAGGCAAATCGCGGACGCGGCCGCGCAAACATGAGCCCATGCGTGTCGACAACGAACCAGCGGATGTTTGCCTCTTGTAGAAGCGCGTCGACGCCGTGGCTGTAACCGCATTCTGGGAGCCAAAAACCGCGCGGCTCGCGACCGAACGTCTCGCGGTAGCTGTCGCAGCCGATGCGGATTTGGGCGCGCTGAGCCTCGGGGAAATTCTGGAGCGCGGGGAGAAAACCATGAGCCGCGGCGCTCGCGACGATCTCGATCAGACCCGCGTCCTGGAGTTCGCCGAATGCCCTAACGACGTCGCGGCCCAGCGTAACGTCGAAGAATTCGCGGGCCTCGCTGAAAAACCGGCGGTAAAACTGCGCGAGGTCAGCGAGTTGCGCGTGGTGCCGGTTGCGCTCGATCTCATGCTCGGCGAGCGCGACCAGGCGATCGAGGTAGCGCCGGTAGCGCTGCTGCAGAAGGTCGTCGCGGAGCATCGCACAGAGCGGCGGAGTGAGCGAGATCGCGAGACGCGCGGGTATGCCTTCATCCGCCAGCCTGCGAAGCATGCGCAACAGCGGGAGGTAGCTCTCGGTGATGGCTTCGAAAAGCCAGTCTTCCTCGAGGAAATCCTCGTGCTCGGGATGCCTAACGAATGGCAGGTGCGCGTGAAGCAGAAGCGCGAAGTAACCTGACGTCACGCTCAAAATGTTGTCATCCCGAGCGAAGTGCAGCGCAGCGAAACGCAGTCGAGGGATCCCGACGGGCTTCTGGGAAGCGTGAGATCAGCAAAACCCGTGTGAACGCCGAGGCTTTTTTCGCGCACGAGCTGTTCGATTGCTCCACGGGATCCTTCGACTCCGCTGCGCTGCGCTCAGGATGACAGTGTGGGCGGAGCACGCTTGGTGACGCGAAATCGTCACCGCCAACTACAGCGTGCGGCAGAAATCCTGGAAGCGATCGAGGCCTTTTTTGATGACGTCGATGCTCGTGGCGTAGCTCAGGCGGATCGTGCGATCGTCGCCGAACGCCGCGCCCGGCACGACTGCGACACTCGCTTTGCTCAGGAGACGATCCGCAAAATTCTGCGAGGTCAGGCCGAGCTGGCTGATGTTCACCAAAACGTAGAACGCGCCCTGCGGCTTCACCGCGGTGATGTTCGCGATCTTCGCGATGCGGTCGTACATGTAATTGCGCCGCATATCGAACTCGTCGTGCATGTCGGAGAGCGCCTGCTGGTCGCCTTTGAGCGCCGCAATTCCGCCTTTTTGGGCGAAGGAGCAGGGGTTCGAAGTGCTGTGGCTCTGGATTGAATCAACCGCTTTCGCGATCGCTTCCGGCGCGCCCATGTAGCCGAGCCGCCAACCGGTCATCGCGTAGGATTTGCTGAAGCCGTTGACCGTAATCGTGAGGTCGTAGGCCTGCTTCGAGAGCGACGCGATGCTGACGTGTTTCGCGTCGTCATAGACGAGCTTCTCGTAGATTTCGTCGGACAGAATATAGATGTCCTCTTCGGCCGCCACCTCGACGATGCCTTCGAGTTCCTCCCGCGTATAAACGGCGCCGCTCGGGTTGTTCGGCGAATTCATGATGACCATTTTCGTGCGCGGCGTCATCGCGTTTTCAAATTCCTTGGCGGTCATTTTCCAGCCGTTGCGCTCGCTCGTTTGCACGAAGACCGGCTCCGCGCCGGCCAGCCGCACCATCTCCGGATAGCTCACCCAATAGGGCGAGGGGATGATGACTTCGTCGCCCGGCTCGCAGGTCGCGAGGATGGCGTTGTAGCAGGAATGCTTCGCGCCATCGCTGACGATGACCTGGCTCGGGCGATACTCGACGCTGTTGTCGGTCGCGAATTTTTTCGCGATCGCTTCGCGCAGTTCCGGGAGGCCGGAGCTCGGCGTGTATTTCGTGAAACCCTGCTCGAGCGCCGTGATCGCCGCCTGCTTGATGTAATCGGGCGTATCGAAGTCCGGCTCGCCTGCGCCGAAGCCGCAGATGTCGGTGCCATCGGCTTTCATCGCCTTGGCTTTGCTGTCGATCGAGAGGGTGAGGGAGGGTGAGATTTGCGCGGCGCGCGTCGAGATTTCCATGGTGGTCAGAGTGTTTTCCAAAAAGGGGAGCGCAAGCTAGGAGCGCGCGTAAAAGTTTTCAATCAGAGGTTTCAGGTTGTTCTCGCGCACCTGCACGATCTCCATTTCGCGCGCGGCGTTCTCCGCCGAGTCGCTCGCGTGGGCCGCGTTGACCATGATGTTCTGGCCAAATTCCTTCCGGATGGAACCCGGAGGCGCCTTGCTCGGATCGGTCGGTCCGAGAACCTCGCGGATTTTGCTGACCGCGTTCACGCCCTGGTAGACGAGCGCGATGATCTTCTCCGAACCGGGTTCGCCGCGCTGCTCTTCGGCGATCGCGCTCGGGCGCCCGCCGGACATGAATTCGACGACGTCTTCCCAGGCGCCGCGGCCTTTCTCGGGGCCGAGCTTGTCTTCGAGGACATCGAGCACTGGGCCGTAGAAGGTCTCGGCCTGCTGCACGCTCATGCGGTGAACCTTGAAGCCGATGATCGAGAGGCCGCTGCGGGAGAAGACTTCGATCACGCCGCCGGGACGTGCGTTCGGGAATTTGAAGTTGTCCGGCTTGATCAGCACGAGCGTCTTCTCCACCTTCTCGTTAGGCGGAAACTCGATCACGTCCTCGAGAATACCGCCATCGCTGTCGGAATACTCGGCCCAGAGCTTCAGGTCGCGCTCGATCGCAGCGGCATCAAAAGCCGCCAGCACCCCGGGCTCGAAGTAGGTCGCCTTGCCCGAAGCGTCGGTCAGGTAATCGCCGTAGGTGTCGCGGATCGTCTCACCGCTCGTGCGCTCGTGGACAATGTGGCCGACCGCGTCTTGGATTTTACGAATCGCGTCCTCGCCGCGGAAGACGAGCAACATCACCCGGGCGCGCTGGCCATTCACATTGCCGGTGAAATTTTTGAGGACGTAGTCGCGGATCAGCTCCTGGATCGCGCGATGTCGCGGGTCGGTTTCCGTGACGATCGTCTCGGCGTAGCGCTGGACGAGTTCGCTGCTCGGCGCGTACATCCGGCCGCGAATGAGATCGAGTCCGGTGCGGGAAATGAGGCGCGAGATGATCCCTCCGGTGCGCGATTTGCGCATCGAGTAGGGCGTGACGATGACGTACGAAAGTTCTTCAGTCTGCATAAAGGCGGCGGAGCGGCTGGGGAGCTCGGCCGCCGGGGGGAGGCATTCGAAGTCGCTCGGACGTGGGCAACTTAGCGGGGGCTAACGAGGCTTCAACCGGGTTTTACTTTTCGGGCGGCGGGCGCGGAGGGCGACCCATTTTCCGCGTCGACGCTGCGTCTCCAGTTGGAATCCGGAACGTTGCAAAGCGCGAAGAACTTCCGGTGCCTGCTGCCGCAGAATGCCGGAAAGAATGAGCGCGCCGTCGCGGGCGAGGGCACGTGCAAAGATTGGCATCGCGGCGATGAGCAGGTCGCTGAAAAGATTCGCCGTGATCACGTCGTAACGTTGCGACGGTTTCCAGCGGAGGAAGTCGAGACTGGTGAACTGGCCGCCACGGATTTTGTTCAGCCGTGCGTTCGCCTGCGCGTGGACGACGGCGCGTGGATCGTTGTCGACGCCCAGGATTTCACGCGCGCCAAAGCGGTGGGCGGCGAGAGCGAGAATTCCGGTGCCGGTGCCCGCGTCGAGCAGACTCCAACCGGCAGCAAGCGGGCGCGATGTTTCCTCGAGCATCCGCAGGCACATCGCGGTGGTGGCATGTTCGCCGGTGCCAAAAGCGCCGGCCGCGGGAATGACAAGTCGTTCAGCTTTCTCCCGTGCATCCGCCTCGGTCACGATCACGAGACGTTTCCCGATGCGCAACGGCGCGCGCTTTTCTGTCGTGAGAAACTTCTTCTGCCAGTCGCTCCCGAGCTTTTCCACGGCACCGCCGAATCGCCTAACGAGTCGGTCAGCTTCCGCTTTCGCAGCGCAGGTGACCTGCACCAGCGACCGCGTTTTTCCCAGCGTGTCGATCACCGCGAGCTCGCTCCCGTAGGCGTCCACGAGCGCGCTTTCGTGCGTTGCCAGCCAGGCCGGACTCGCGTGAAATTTCCAGAGATACATGCGCGCGCCGCTCGTCATAACACATCGCCGCCCGCGCCGCGAAGCGGTTGCGCGGCGCGACATCGTGGGCCATCGGTGGTTCCCCTAAATCGCCATGCTCATCGTCATGAACGCACATGCCTCGCCGACCGAGGTCGAGGACGTGGTCCGCGTGATCGAAGGCCTCGGATTGCGCCCGCACCCGATGCCCGGCGCGACCCGCACCGCGATCGGGATCACGGGAAATAACGGCGAGGTCGACGTCCGCCATTTCGAGAATCTCCCCGGCGTCGCGGAAGCGATCCGCGTCAGCAAACCGTATAAACTCATCAGCCTCGATCTGCGTCCCGACCGCACCGTGGTCGACCTGGGTGATGGCGCGCGGATCGGCGACGGCGCGCTCGCATTGATCGCTGGTCCGTGTGCGGTCGAGACCCGGGAACAGGTTTTTGAAGCAGCTGCCGCCGTGCAAAAATCCGGCGCGCGCTTCTTCCGCGCAGGCGCATTTAAACCACGGACTTCACCGTACGCTTTCGCGGGTTTGGGGGAGGACGGGTTAAAATTGCTCGTCGAAGTGCGCGAAAAGTTTGCCCTGAAAATCGTCACCGAAGCGCTCGACGAATCGGGCGTCGCCTTGCTCGAGCAGTACGCGGACATGATCCAGATCGGCGCGCGGAACATGCAGAACTACACGCTCCTGCGCCGCGCCGGGCGCTCGCATTTGCCGGTGCTCCTGAAGCGCGGCATGGCCGCGACGCTTGAGGAATGGCTCCTCGCCGCCGAGTACATCATGGCGGAAGGAAATTATCAGGTCGTCCTCTGCGAACGCGGCGTGCGCACCTTCGCGCAGCACACTCGCAACACGCTCGATCTCGCGGTCGTCCCCGCGATCCGGCGCATCTCGCATCTGCCGATCGTGGTCGATGCGTCGCACGGCACCGGGCACAGCTACATGGTCGCGCCGCTCGCGCGGGCCGGGGTCGCGGTCGGGGCCGATGGGCTAATGATCGAAGTCCACGCGAAGCCGCAGGAAGCGCTTTCCGACGGCGCGCAATCGCTTACCGCCGACGAGTATGCGCAGCTCGTCGAGGAAGTGCGCGCGATCCACGAAGTGGTGGTCTGAGAACTTTAATCTTACACCTACACTTACACTTACACCGCGAGCGCAGTCAGAGTGTAAGTGTAGGTGTAAGTGTAAGATAAAAGTGGGGAACCGCCTTACGTTGCGAGGAAGTTGCCCAGCAGCTTCAAGCCTTCGCTCGTCAGGATCGACTCCGGGTGGAACTGCACCCCGTGAATCGGAAAATCGCGATGCCGCAGGCCCATGATCACGCCATCCTCGGAATGCGCCGTGACTTCGAGCGAATCCGGCACGCTTTCCGGCCCAACGACTAACGAGTGGTAGCGCGTCGCCGAAAAAGGCTGCGCCAAACCGCGAAAAACTCCCGTATCAGCGTGCGCGATCTCAGAAGTTTTCCCATGCAACGCGGCCGGCGCCCGAACGACCTCGCCGCCGAAGACCTGCCCGATGCATTGATGCCCCAGACAGACGCCGAGCACCGGGACGCGCGGTCCCCATTCGCGAATAAGATCGCAACTTATTCCCGCCGACTCCGGCCGCCCCGGGCCCGGCGAAATACAGATCCGTTCCGGCTTCAGTTGCTCGATTTCCGCGAGCGAGATTTCATCATTTCGCCTAACGAGAATCTCCGCACCCAACTGCCCGAAATACTGCACGAGGTTGTAGGTGAACGAGTCGTAGTTATCGATGATGAGCAGCATCAGCGTTTCACCTGGTTCGCGCGCGCGACGGCTTTCATCATCGCCAGCGCCTTGTTCACCGTCTCCTCGTATTCCGCCGCTGGTTGCGAATCGGCCACAATCCCGGCGCCGGCCTGCGCGTAGGCTTTGCCGTCCTTCAACACGACCGAGCGGAGCGCGATGCATGAGTCAAGATTTCCATCGAATCCGAAGTAGCCGACGGCGCCCGCGTAGAACCCGCGCTGCGCATTCTCGAACTCGGCGATGAGTTGCATCGCGCGAACTTTCGGCGCGCCGGAGACCGTACCCGCGGGAAAAGTCGCGCGCATCGCATCGAACGCGTTCTGGTCCGCGCGGAGCTGCCCGACCACGTGCGAGACGATGTGCATCACGTGGCTGTAGCGCTCGATCACCATCTGCTCGGTCACGCGGACGCTGCTAAACTCCGAGACGCGTCCGATGTCGTTGCGCGCGAGATCGATCAACATCACGTGCTCGGCGCGCTCTTTCGGGTCGGCCAGCAAGTCCGCGGCGTTTTTTTCGTCCTCCGCCGCAGTCGCGCCACGCGGGCGCGTGCCGGCGATCGGGCGAATCTCGAGGGCGCCGTTCGTCGCGCGGACGTGCAACTCCGGCGAGCTGCCGACGAGCGAGAAGTTTCCGCCGAAGTGGAGACAGAACATGTAGGGCGACGGATTGATGAAGCGGAGCGCGCGATAGAGATCGAGCGGATCGCCGGTGAAATCGGTCTCGAAACGTTGTGACAGAACGACTTGGAAAATGTCGCCGGCGAAGATGTGTTCCTGGGCCGCTCGAACCATCGCTTCGAATTCTGCGCGCGTGGTGTTGCTGCGCGCGTCGGCTTGCGTTTCCGGGGCGGCGCTTTCGAGCAACGGCAACTGCGCCGGCTGCGCCAGCCGCTCTAGGACTTCTCCGATCCGCTCGGCCGCTTCCTCGTAGGCAGCTTCCAGCTTGTCGTTAGGCGAGGAGAGGAAAACATTCGCGATCACGCGCAGCCTTCGCAGTCGGTGATCGAAAATCAGCAGCGTCTTCGCGATCACGAACATGGCCTCGGGCAGACCAAGACCCTCGTGAGGCGAGAGCGGCACGGTGGTTTCGAAATGCCGCACCGTGTCGTAGCCGAGATAGCCGATCGCGCCGCCCGCGAAGTGCGGCAGTTCCGTACCCGGGGCGAAGCGATAGCGCCTCATGACTTCCTCAAGCTCCGCGAGCGGATCGGAAGTGGTCTCGCGCGTTTCCGTGCGTTCGCCTTCGCGAAGCGTGATCGTTTTTCCGTGGCTCTCGAAGACAAGCTGCGGATCGAACCCGAGGAAGGAAAAGCGGCCCAACGACTCATTGTGCTCCGCGGATTCGAAAAGAAAACAACCGCGCTCGTCGCGCAGTTTCTGGAACGCAGAAATAGGCGTTTCCGAATCGGCGATCAACTCCGCAAAGACGGGAATGACGTTCCCCTGCGCCGCGCGCGCCCGGAACTCTGGAAGCGAAGGAATCATGGTGGAAATTAGCACGCCGCACGAGCTGCACTGTAGACGGTTCGCTCTGCGAACCGCGGGCTTACGCGTGGGTGCTTTATTGAGTCGGCACGAACCCCCGCGCCTCCCCGAGGGAGGCGTCTACAAGGTCTCAGTGAATGACCTGCGCGGCGAAACGCTCCATCTCCTCGAGCTGCGGGCTGCTTTGAAGCAATAAAAGATCGACGCCCGCGGCTACGAACTCGGCGATCCGTTCCTTCACCTGCGCGGGCGTGCCGATGAGGTTCGGGCGCAACCCGCGATTCGAGACGGAATACTCGTCGATCGACATCTGGCCTTCGAGCTTCGTGCCGCTGAGCCATTGCTGGTAGTTGTCGTAACCGGCCGCGGAAGATTGGACGTCGGTGATGCGGGCGAGTTCTTTTTTCGCCTCGTTCTCGGTATCCCGGACGATCGCATAAGCCGCGACGCCGAACTGCATCCGAGGCAGGCCCAAGCGCTCGCGGCGCTCCGACATGTCCGCGATTTTCTCACGTATTTTCTCCGGCGAATCGCCGTGCATGACGAAGGCATCGCACTTTTGCGCGATGAGAGTTTTCGCGGCTTCGGATTCGCCGCCCGCATAAATCACCGGGCGCGGCTGCGTCGCCGGCTTCGGACTCATGAGCGCGTCTTCGACCTGGTAATATTTCCCGGCGTAGGAGAAATGGTCCTGCGACCACAGGCCATCGACGACGTCGAGCCACTCCGCGGTGCGCGCGTAGCGGTCGTCGTGCTGCTCGAAATGGACGCCGTATTTCTTCGCTTCATCCGCCCACCAGGAGCTCACGACATTCAACGAAAGGCGCCCGCCGCCGCCGATCTGATCGATGTTCGCCGCCTGCTTCGCGAGCAGCGCGGGCGTGTGAAAAGTGGGCCGCACCGCGACCATGAACTCGAGGCGTTTGGTCACGGCCATGAGCGCCGCGGCGGTGCTCCAGGCATCGAGCGTCGGCGCGCCGGCGCCTTTGATGTCGTTGAGATTCAGCTCGGCGACGAGGGTGAGGTCGTAGCCGATCTCTTCGCTCCGGCAGGCGAGGCGCCGGGCGTAATCCCAGGTCGCTGCCATGCCTTCGTCGCGGACATTGCGGAGCCATCCACCAAAAACCGGGAGCCAATAACCGTAGCGCATGTTCGTTAGGCGCGCGCGCGCGCTGCGGTCATCCCGAGCGTAGCCGAGGGATCCCGCCGGATTGCCGTGAAGATTTGCTGCGGGGCTTCACAGAAGCTCAACGGGATCCTTCGACTGCGCTGCGCTGCGCTCAGGATGACCTGGATCATCGCCCGCCCTCCTTCAGCTGCAGCGCGAGGAAATCCACCAGCTTCGCGTGCGGGTCGAAGCCGAGCACGCGCGGCGCGTCCGCGACGAAATTGGAGAGCGCATTGATATCGTAATAGACGCGCGAGCCGTCGCGGTCGTCGATCATCGATTCGATCCCGCCGACATCGATCCCGGCTTTTTGCGCAATCCGCTCGCAGGCTTCGCGGACGTCGTTAGGCACTTCCGTCGCTTCCACCCGCAGACCGCGTTTCGGCGCGTCGATCAGGCAACCGGATGTAGCGGTGCGCTCCAGTTCGGCGCCGTCTTTCGTCTGGCAGGCGTCGGCCGGACAGAGGTCGAAGCTGCCAGCTTCCGGAAAAACGTTGATCGCGTAGAGAAACTTGCCGCCGAGCGTTTCGACGCGCGTGATGTAGCCGTCGCGCGCGGGGACGTATTCCTGCACCAGCGCGACCCGATCGAGCCCGAGATCGATGCTGCTATTTTCCGCGGCGGCGCTCAATTCGCCTAACGAGTCGTAGCGGGTGATCCCGGCGCCGCTGCCGCCGATGTTTGCTTTCACCACCACGGGGAAACGCAATCCGCCGGCGGCGGCAGGTGCATCGGAGCCGCGATGAATGACGCGGCTGCGCGGACCGGGCAGACCGAGTTCGGCGAGAAGCGTGAGTTGGCGCGCTTTGGAGATTTCGTTCGTGAACGCGCGGAGACCATTGATCACCCGCGTGCCGACGCGCTCGAGGTGCGCGAGGAAATTAAGGGTATGAAAGATCGCGCTGCCGTTGTCGCGCAGATAAGCCGACGGACTGATCCGGTTGAAGAGGACGTCGAAACGCCGGGTATCGTCGGCGGGGTCGTAGGCGAATGGCGCGCGCGCGTCGATCGCTTCGTAGGCGATGTCACGCCGGTCGAGCTCGGCAAAGAGCGGGCGGAACCAAGCCTGATGCTCGAAGTAGATGGCGAGTGGAGCGGTAACGGAATTCTTCGACACGGGAAAAGAAGAGGCGCTGGGTGGGAGAGTATTCCCGCGTTCGGCGCTTTCGCAAAACCTCCGACGAGCCGCACCCCCGCGTTTCGCAGAGCGAAACGTCTACAGGAGGAAGCAGACCGATCTCAGCGTGACGGCAGGTTCCGTTTGCGGCCGCGCGGTTGACCGCTCGGCGCGCGCCCGCGAACCTTCGACCAATGCCGCTACGCGATCGTTACCTCTTCGTCTGCACCAATCGCCGCGAGGCGGGTAACCCGCGCGGTTCCTGTGCCGCGCGCGGCTCCGAGGCGGTGCAGCAGGCGTTGAAGGGCGAGCTCGCGGCGTACGGTCTGCACCAACTCCAGGCACGCGCCTGTCACTCGAGTTGCCTCGATCAATGCACGCACGGAGTCACCATCCTGGTCGAGCCGGACCATTTTTTCTACGGTCACGTTACTCTCGCGGACGTGCCGGAGATTGCGCAAAGCCTCGTCGACCGCCGGCGCGTCGAACGCCTCGTCCTGACCGCCGAGCAATTAGCCGAGGGCTGATGCGCACACTTCAGACTTAATCTCGTTAGGCTATTTGCGCGAAGACGTTGGCGGTAATCAAGATGATCCACCACGGCCAGGGCTCGATTTTCGCCGCGATGAAGGGAACGACTTTGCTCGATCAGCTCAGCACGCCCTTCCTCGCGCTTCTCCTGCTGGCGCTGCTCTGGTTGCAATGGCGTCACCCGCTGCGCCGGCAACATTTCGCCATCTGGCGGCGGTTGCTCCGGAATTTTGCGCTCTCCATTCCCTCCCACGCCGTGCTCCGCTGGGCGATGTTGCCGATTCCGCTCGCGTTCGGCACGTGGGCTGGCGCGCATCGCGTCGGGCTGCTGAACTGGCTCATGCTCCCGAGTTGGGCGCGCGTGCCGGCAGCATTTCTCCTCCTCGATTACGCTTACTGGTGGTGGCACTGGGCCAATCACATGGTGCCGTTTTTCTGGCGCTTCCATAATGTGCATCACACCGACCTCGACATGGATGTAACCACGGCATCGCGTTTTCACTTCGGCGAAATGATTTTCTCGATCGGATTCCTTAGCCTTGCCGTCCTCCTCTTCGGCGTCGGCCCGCCGATGCTACTCGGCTTCTTTGTTTCCTTCGAAGCGGCCACGCTTTTTCAGCATTCCAACTGGCGCTTGCCGATCGCGGTCGAGCGCGTGCTCAATCACGCGCTGGTGACACCGCGGATGCACGGGATCCATCACTCGATCGTGGAGCGCGAAACCAATTCGAACTGGGGCACGATCTTTTGCTGGTGGGACAAATTTCATCGCACCCTCCGGCGCGATATTCCCCAGGATGAGATCACCATCGGCGTCGCCGCCTACCGGGATGAGCAGGAACTCACCATCGGGCGTCTTTTTCTGCTCCCCTTCCGCCGCCAGCGCGAGTGGCGCCTCCCGAATGGCGAACAGCCGGAGCGTGCGCCTATCCCGGCACAGGAACTCGCGACGTAGTTCGCGGCCAAGCGAGCGGTGGGCGCGCCTAACGAATCCAGGACTGGTCTAGCGAAAGTGCGCCGAGTTCTTGGAGAAGTCCTGCTCGAGCTTGGCGCACATGAGGTCGCAAAGGTCGAGGATCTGCTGGTCGGAGATGAAGTAGAAGGCGTTCAGGCCTTGCTTGCGGCGATCGACCATGCCGGCCTCCATGAGGATGCCGAGATGTTTCGAGACGTTGCCCTGGGTCAGGCCGGTCAGCTCGATCAACGCGCTGACGTGCTGCTCGCCCTGCTCCAGGGCCATGAGCAACTTGAGCCGGGCCGGCTCGCTCAAGACTTTGAAACGGCGGGCCACGAGCTGGAGTCCGCGATCGGACAATTTCTTTTTGCGTTTAGCGGGGCGGGCGGGGCGAGGCATGGTGGGCGGACTTGAGTATTACTATATCGTGATGTAGTGGGATTAGAGAATGAAGTAATATCGCTCAAGCTATGAAATTCGTAAATCTCACTCCTCACTGGCCGCTCCTGCTCGGGCTCCTCCTTGGTGCCGGACTGGGCGCGCTCCTCGGCTATTTCGGCCAATGCACCTCGGGCACTTGCCCGCTTACTTCCACTTGGTGGCGCGGCGCACTCTATGGCGGTTTCATGGGAATCCTCTTCGCCTTCCCTTCCTCCAAGAGCGAGTCGCCGGACAATTCGCTGCAGAACGCGCAAGTTGAAAGCAATCGCGAACAGGCGCCTTCGACGGCGAGAGCTAAACATTAACCCGCCGCAACGTTTGCATATTCCCGGGAATTTTTTGGAACTTCACAGCCGCGAATGATCGCCGCATCGCGATATAGGAATGAGGCGGCCGCGCCTTTTGCGCATCGGCGCAGAACCGCAGTGTAAACCCACTCGAAAGGACGATAAACATGTCACTCATTTTTGAACGCATTCAGACCGACGGAATCGCCGAGCTTTCCTACCTCGTCGGCGACGACAGCGAAGGCATCGCCGCGGTTTTCGATCCGACACCGGACGTCGACAAATACCTCAAGCTGGCGCGCGAGAATCATCTTTCGATCACGCACATTTTCGAGACGCACATTCACGCTGACCTGATAAGCGGGGCGCGCGAACTCTGCGCCCGGGTCGACTCGGCGAAGATCTTTGCGAGCCACGATGGCGGCGCGCGCTATGGCTTCGAGACCGAGGCGGTGAAAGACGGAGATACGTTTACGCTCGGGAGCACGGTCATCACCGCGCGACATACGCCGGGTCACACGCCTGAGCATATGAGTTATGAGCTCGCGGAAAAGGAGCGGAAGAAAACACCGTGGGGCGTGCTCACCGGCGATTCGCTCTTCGTCAGTTCCGCTGGTCGACCGGATCTGCTCGGTTCGGGCCAGGCCAAGAAACTCGCCGCGCAGCAGTTCCATACCTTGCGCGATTATTTTATGAAACTGCCGGACAGTGTGATGATCCATCCGGCACACGGCGCGGGGTCTCCTTGCGGTGCGGATATCGGCGATCGTCTGCAAAGCACGATCGGCTACGAGCGCGATTCAAATCCCTTTTTGCAATACGAGGACGTGGAGGAGTTCACCGACTACGCCCTCAGCACCGCACCGCCGGTGCCGACCTACTATCCGCGGATGAAAAAGATCAACGCGAAGGGGCCGGAGATTATCGGCAACTTACCGCGCGTTCCGGGTCTGCCGCCGAAGGCATTCCAGGCGGCAATCGCGGAGAAGGACAACGTGCTGATCGATACGCGGTCGATGCTCGGCTTCGGCGGCGGGCACATTCCGGGGGCACTGAACATCGGCGGTTCGCCCATGCTTTCGATCTGGGCCGGCTGGTTGCTCGATCCGGACAAGCCCGTGCTCCTCGTGCTGGAGAAAGACAGCGCGCTTGAGGACGTGGTGAAATATTTCATCTGCACCGGCTACACGAAATTCGCCGGCTACCTCGTCGGCGGAATGAAGGCATGGGATAACGCCGGCCTTGAGCTCGATCAGGTGCCCCAGATGAGCGTGCACGAACTGAAACGCGCGGGGAAAAAGATGCAGATCTTCGACGTGCGCACACCGGACGAATGGAAAGGCGGTCATATTCCCGGGGCGCATCATCTGTTTCTGCCCGAGATTCGAAAGAAGGCGGCGAAGTTTAAGAAAACGAAACCGACCGCGGTTTATTGCGCCAGCGGTTACCGCGCATCGATTGCCGCGAGTATGTTGAAACAGGAGGGTTTTACCGACGTGCACAATGTGCCGGGTAGTTGGCAGGCGTGGAAGAAGGCGGGCTTCAAAGTGGAAGGAAAAATTCAATGAAACGGCTTTTCCTCTTCCTTCTTCTCTTCGCGCCCTCGGCGGCGTTCGCGGCCGAGCCCAAGGTGAATGCACTAAACTTTCCCGGTCCCGCTTGGTCACCCTATCTCGCCGGCGCGGGGATCGGCGTACTCAGCTGGCTGACGTTTTATTTCGCGGACAAGGCGATTGGCGCCTCGTCTTTTTATGCCACGGTCGCGGGAGGGCTCGGTCGGCTCTTCGCGCGCCGTCATACCGACTCGCTCGATTACTACAAAGAGAACCCGCCGCAGCTTGGCTGGGAGACCGTGCTCGTTCTCGCCACCGTCGCCGGCGCGTTTATCTCTGCGTTCACGGGCGGCGAAATCACCGGGCGCTGGCTCCCGCCATTCTGGGTCGCGCGCTTCGGCGAGCAGAGTTTTCTCCTGCACGGAGCGCTCGGATTTATGGGCGGAATCCTGATGGCTTTCGGCGCACGCTTCGCGGGTGGGTGCACGAGCGGTCACGGCATTAGCGGCACGCTGCAGCTCAACATCGGCTCCTGGATTTCCGTCATCTGCTTCTTCCTCGGCGGTATCGCAGTTGCCTACCCACTTTATCTCCTATGATCGATCCCGGCTCGGCAGTGAAAAAAGGCAGCACCAAACCGGAACCGGCCGTAGCGCCGCCGACGAAGCTCATCCTCGCGCTCTTCGCCGGACTCATCTTTGGTTTCCTCTTACAGAAAGGCGGCGCGGCCAAGTTCAACATCCTCATCGGACAGTTGCTCCTGCAGGATTGGACCGTCGCCAAGATCATGCTCAGCGCGATCATCGTCGGGATGCTTGGCATTTACCCGCTGCACCAGGCGGCGAAAGTAAACCTGCATCTCAAGCCGACCCGGCTGGGGCCGAACATCATCGGTGGCCTCGTTTTCGGCGCCGGCTTTGCGCTTATGGGCTATTGCCCGGGGACGGCCGCCGCCGCGCTCGGCCAGGGAAATTGGGACGCGCTCTTTGGCATGGTCGGCCTCGTCGTTGGCTCCTATCTGTATGCGGAACTTTCCGGGTGGCTGAAGAAGAGCGGAGCGTCGAAGTTGGGCGATTACGGGAAGGTCACGTTGCCCGACGCGATCAAAGTTCCACGGTTACCCTTTGCCATCGGCTTCGCCGCGCTCCTCGCAATTTGCGTCGTGGTGCTGGAGCACTTCACCATCCGCTAATTTATGAATTACAAACTAAAAACCACCCTCGCGTTTTGCGGGCTCCTTCTCTGCTTTAGCCTAACGACCTTCGCCGAAGAGCAACCCGCGCCGGGCTGGCAATTGCAAAACCTCGAGGGAAAAGCGGTCAAGCTTTCCGACTTCAAAGGCAAAGTCGTGCTCCTAAATTTCTGGGCGACCTGGTGCCCGCCGTGCCGTGACGAAATTCCCGATCTCGTCTCGCTGCAACAACAGTACAGCCCGCGGGGACTGGTCGTCCTCGGCATCGCGATGGATGCGAAGGGCGCGGCCATCGTGAAGCCCTTCGCCGAGAAGATGCACATCAACTATCCGCTCGTGATCGGCGATCAAAAGACCGCGGAAGCCTACGGAGGCATTGATGCCTTGCCGACCACGTTCATCATCGACCGCAAAGGCAACGTCATCGCCCAGCAAAAGGGCGCCACCGATCGCGAGAGCTTCGAAGCCGCGATCAAGCCGTTGCTCTAAGCCGGGCCGATGGACTTCAGCCAGGGTCTCGAAAAGTCGCCACCGGCTGCCGCCAAAAACTGAGCGCGTAGGACCATGTTTGTCCTGGCGTTGTTTCTCGCTCTCGGGATCGGTGTCTCGCTTTGGCTTGCTCGGCAGCGGCGGCTCGATTATCACTCTCCCGGTCCTGGTTTACGCGGCGAAAGTCCCCGCCTCACAGGCAGTCGCGATGTCGCTCGCGGTCGTTGGCGGAACGACGCTCGTCGCCAGCATTCTCAACGCTCGCAGCGGCCACATTCACCTCAAGGCGGCGCTGCTCTTCAGCGTCACCGGAGTGCTCGGCGCGCTTGGCGGATCGCAACTCACCCCTCTCGTTAGGGAACCGATTCTTCTCCTGATTTTCGCCGGGCTGATGCTCGTGGTCGGGCTGCTTATGTTTCGGCCGCGGGCCGATCGCGACATCGACGCAGGGGCCGAGTGCCATTGGATGAGCTGCACCGCGGCCGGCTTCTTTGTTGGCTTCCTCACCGGCTTCCTCGGCGTCGGCGGGGGTTTTTTAATTGTGCCGGCGTTACTTTTTCTCGCGCGTTTGCCGCTGAAACGCGCGATCGCTACGTCGCTCGTCGTGATCACGGTCACTTCCGGCGCCGGCCTGATCGGCCACCTGCGCCTCACCCATTTCGACTGGCGCATCGCCGGGATCTTCCTCGCTCTCGCGATCGTCGGCATGCTCGCGGGAAGAAAATTCGCGAGCCATGTCGAGACCGAACGACTGCGCCACTGGTTTGCCTGGTTCGTGCTCGTGGTCGCGATCTTTGTCATCGCCGAGAATTGGAAAGTCTTTCGCTAACAAACCATCAACCCACAAAAGAAAATATGAATAGCCTAACGAAAACAACGATTGCCGCGGCGCTCTGTGCGCTCGCGTTCAACACCATGAATGCGCAAACCGAACCCGGCAAAACTCACCGAGTCGTCTTCGAAGTCACGATGGAAGGCGCGGAGCAATGGACCGCCGTGCTGAACAACGTCGAGAACCTGCAAAAATCGCTCGGGGACGGCACCGAGATCGAAGTCGTCGCGCACAGCAAGGGTCTCGGCATGCTGGTCGCGAAAGATAATTCCTTGACCGAGCGGATGAAAAAGATCAGCGAAACCGGAGTCGTCTTTGCCGCCTGCGAGAACACGATGAAGAAGAAAAACGTGACCAAAGATCAGCTCGTGCCGTTCGCGACCACGACTGATTCCGGCGTCGCCGAAGTGGTGCGCAAACAGGAATCCGGCTGGAGCTACGTCAAGAGCGGGATATGACCGCGCGCTGGCTAACGCTCGTCCTCGGCTGCGCCGGATGAAGCACCTCGTCTTTGTCGGCGCCGGCCACGCGCATCTTTTTCCGCTCAGCCGGACGCGGGAGTTCGTTAGGGCAGGCGCCCGGGTCACGCTCGTCGCGCCAGGGAAGTTTTGGTACTCCGGGATGGGGCCGGGAATGGTCTCCGGCTTTTACGAGTCGGCGGACGACACGGTCGATGCCGAGCGGTTGGTCACGGAGGGTGGGGGAGAATTCGTGCGCGCGGAAGTGACGCGAATCGATCCTGCGCAACGCACGCTCGATCTGAGGAGCGGGCCGCAAATTTCCTACGACGTGCTCTCGCTAAACGTCGGGAGCGAGGTGCCGCTGGAGAAAATCGCTGGCGCGGCGGAAAAGGGAGTGCCGGTCAAGCCGATCAAGAACCTGCTTGCTTTGCGCGAGCGCCTAACGACTGCGGGCGGCGACCCGCGCGTAGTGGTGGTCGGCGGCGGCGCGGCCGGCAGCGAGGTCTGTGTGAATCTCTGGCATCTGCTGAAAAGTTCCGGCCGCAAGCCGCAGCTCACGCTGGTTTTCGCGGAGGATCGTTTGCTCACCCAGGCGACGCCGAAGGCGAGCGCCCTCTTGCGCCGCTACATGGAGGAGCTCGGCGTCCGCCTCGTCGGCAGAAGCCGTGTGCAAAAGATCACCGCAGACGCCGTCGAACTCGACGGAGACGAAATTCCCTTCGACGCGCTCACGCTTGCGATCGGGATTCGACCGCCGGCTCTGCTCCGGGAAGCTGGCTTGCCTTGCGCGGAGGATGGCTCGATGCGCGTGAACGCCTTCCTGCAAAGCGTCGCGCATCCCGAGATTTTCGGCGCGGGCGATTGCATCTGCTTCGGCGAATATTGCCTGCCGCGCATCGGCGTTTACGCGGTTCGCCAAGGTCCGGTTCTGCAGCGAAATCTGCTCGCGTTTCTGCGCGCGGAACCGCTCGAGGAATTTTCGCCGCAGGAAGATTATCTCCTCATCCTCAACCTCGGCGATGGGACCGGCCTGCTTACTTACCGTGGCTTCGCTGTGCGCGGCCGCTGGGCGTTCTGGTTTAAAGACTGGCTCGACCGCCGCTTCGTCCGCCAATTCCAGCAGAGCTAGCCAGCGCTGCCAGACTTATTCGGTCCTGAGAGAAGACAGGATTTACATGATTCTCAGGATGGGGAAAGCGGCGACCCGAAGAGCCCCGGCCATCCCCTCCTAAATCCTGTTAGTCCTGTTAATCCTGTCTTCTTCAATCACAGACCCGGCTATGGCGTTTTTTAGAGCGCGCAAGGCATGCCGTTCAGCCGAATCACTTCAACTCTGCTACCTTCCTACCATGATTAAATTTCTCTTCGGTCTGATTGTTGGGATCGCGCTCGTCGTGGGCGCTGGGTTCATCTATGTCACGCGCGGCGGCCTGCAAATGTCGGTCGAGGGCGGTCCGCTGCCGATGGAGCGCTACCTCGCGCATCATGCGCTCGGCGCATCGATCGGAGGCGCGGCAGACGATAAGTCTCCCGTCACCGCAGATGAGGCCAGCCTCCTTGCCGGCGCGCAGGTGTACAAAGAGAACGGCTGCGTCGGTTGCCACGGAAGCTATGGCCAGGGACAGACCGGGATGTCGAAACGGATGTATCCGCACATCCCGCCGTTGTTGCCGCCGGCGAAGGGCGTGACCGACGATGCCGTGGGTGAGACGCATTGGGTGGTCAAAAGTGGAATCCGTTTCAGCGGGATGCCTTCTTTTGGGCCGAAGCTGAGCGACACCGAGCTCTGGCAGGTGACGGAGCTTCTTCACAATGCGGATAAGCTGCCCGCTTCGGTGCAACAGGCGTTGCAGGGGAAGTAGCGAACCGGGGGCGCGGAATAAAATCTATGTGGCGGCCTCCTGCTTAGGAAATAACTGCTTCAACTCTCACGCCTCAAAATGAAAAACCTTCTCTGCCTTCTCGCCGCCTTGACCCTGCCGATTTCTTCCTTGCCCGCCGAGCCGCCGCCCGCTGTCGCTCGCGTGGCTTTCGCGCAATCCTGCTTCTGGACCGGCGAGATGGAGCTCGGACAAATTGACGGAGTCGTCCGCACGGAAGCCGGCTTTTTCCAAGGGCACGAAGTCACGGTCGTCGAATTCGATTCCGCGCGTGTGTCGCTGGAGCAGTTGGCCGCGCAGGCTCGGAAAGCCGGCGTCGCTGATCGCCTTTACCTGCCGGCGAAGGCGACGGCGTCAGCCCATGTGGTCGGCGGAGTCACGGTCGGGGTGCCCCTTGATCGAAGCTACCGCCCTGCGCCGGCGAGCGACCAGAAGAAGCAGATCGAGGGGACGCCCTACGCGCGCCTGAAGCTCTCTCCGGAAGTGGCGACGAAAGTGAACGCGTTTGTGCGGGTCGATCCGGCGCGAGCGCTCCAGTCATTAGGCCCAACGGAGCGCGCGCAGGTCGCCGCCATCCGTTAGGCGAAGCGGCGCCGCGGGGGGTAAAGACGCGTTTAGGCAAAGGGTCCGCGCGGGAACGGACTTGTCATCCTGGGCGCCTGACCGCAAAGTCGTCGCGCTTGACTTCGAACGCGACTGATCGATTTCATCTCCTCGCGGAGGTCGTTTCCCTCCAGGTCTGGACGGCGCGCCCGGACGGCGGTCTCGATTGGGCAAACCAGGAATGCGTGCAGTATTTCCAGGCCGATCTCGAGACCAAGATTCTCGGCGCGGCCTGGGCGCAGTTTGTTCATCCGCAGGATCTGCCCGTGGCGTTGCAGAGCTGGCACGAGTCGCTCCTGAGCGGCGAGCGCTACGAGGTGGAGTTCCGCCTCCGCCGCCACGATGCCGAGTATCGCTGGTTCCTCGTCCGTGCCCAGGCCATGCGCGATGAGTCCGGCGCGATCGCGCAATGGTTCGGCACGAACACCGACATCCACGAGCTCAAGACCGCGCAGCGCGGCGCGGAGTCGGCGAGCCGCGCGAAGGATGCGTTTCTCGCCGCGCTTTCCCACGAGTTGCGCACGCCGCTGGCTCCCGTCCTGATGATGGCGCGCGCGCTGGCGGAGGACGAGCGTCTCCCCGTCGATGCGCGCGATAACCTGCGCATGATCGAGCGCAACATCGCCCTCGAGGCGCACCTGATCGACGACCTGCTCGACCTCACCCGGATCGCGCAGGGGCAGCTGCGCCTGCGCGCCGAGCCGTGCGACGCGCATTCGCTCATCGGTCTCGCGGTCGAGATTGTGCGCGACGATGCCTTTGCGAAATCGATCGCGATCGAGCGAAATTTCGCGGCCGAACTGAGCGGTCTGGTCGCGGACCCGGCGCGTTTTCAGCAGGTGATCTGGAACCTCTTGCGTAACGCGGTGAAGTTCACGCCGCGCGGCGGCCGGATCTCCATTCGCACGGCGAACGAGCGCAGCGGCCCGGAGAATTCCATCCTCCGCATCGAGGTCACCGATACCGGTGCCGGGATCGAGGAGAAGGCGCTCGAGCGGATCTTTCTGCCTTTCGAGCAGGTGGCGAGCGAAGGCGATCATCGCTTCGGGGGCGTCGGTCTCGGGTTGGCCATTGCGCGGGCGATTGTCTCGCTGCACGGCGGCACGATCACCGCGCAGAGCGAGGGGACGGATCGCGGGTCAACCTTCGTGGTCGAGCTGCCGGGCGCGACTTCGCCGCCGCACGGCGTTTCGGATGAACTTTTCCCATCACCGGCCGCGTCCTCGCCGGTCCTGCTGGCGGATGCTCCCGCGGAAGCGAGTGCGCCGCTGCGGCTGCTTCTGGTCGAGGATCACGAGGCGACGATGATGGTGCTCTCCAAGCTGCTGCGCGGTTCCGGTCATCGCGTGATCGAGGCGACAGACGTCGCCCATGCGCTGGAGGCCGCGGCGCATCATCCCTTCGACCTGGTCATTTCCGATCTCGGGTTGCCTGACGGCACCGGGACCGAGCTGATGCAAAAACTTCGTGCGACCTACGACCTGCGCGGGATCGCGCTGAGCGGCTACGGCATGGACGAGGATGTCAGTCGCTCGCTCGCAGCCGGGTTTACGATGCACCTCACGAAACCGGTCGACTACGAACAGCTCAAGCGCGCGCTCGCAACAGCGCGAGCCGACAGCGCAGAGGGCGTCTGAAAAGTCGAGTCATCCCGAGCGGAGCGCAGCGTAGTCGAGGGATCCCGTCGGGTTTCGTGGAAGATCTCGCGCAGGACGCTTCTACACAGCGCCACGGGGTTCCTCGACTGCGCTGCGCTCCGCTCGGAATGACCCAGTTTTTCGACGCCCTCTCCGGCCGCACGCGGGGTTTCCGGCTTGTCGCAAATTGCGCGGACAGTTCATACTGGCCGCCTGACTTACCGACATCTTTTCGCGTGGGCGCTCCTGGCGCTGGCGACGCCGGCTTTCGCCGCGCCCGCCTGGCCGCCGAAAATGGAGTTCGATGAGTTCTATCTCGTCCTGCTCCGTCGTCCACCGAATGCGCCGGAGCTACCGCAAACAGAGTTAGACTCGTTAGGCAAAGGGCACTTCGCGAACATGCGCCGCTTGCACGGGGAGGGAAAACTCCTTCAGGCCGGCCCGACCGACGATCATTCCGGGCGCGATGTCCGCGGCATTTTCATCCTTACGACCAACGATCTCGCGACCGCGCGCAAGTGGGTCGGCACCGACCCCTTGATCCAGAAAGGACGGCTCGTCGCTGATTACCTGAAATGGTATGTGCAGAAGGGGAGTCTGAAGTAGGGAACTCCGAGCGCTCGCCCTGACGTGGGCCGACTAACTCTGCGCTTCTGCGGGCAACTTCGCGACCGTGACTGGCTGCGCGCTTTTCCACAGGATCAGGCCGACGCCCATGAGAACAAAGAACCCGCCTAAGAATGCCCAGGGCGAGAGCGTTTCGCCGGCCACGAACCAGCCGATCGCCACCGCCAGCGGCGGCGTGACCAGCGAAATCGTCAGCAGATTCGTCACCGCGACGCGATTCAGCAGCCAGTAGAACAGCAGGAACGCCAGCACCGACCCGACCAGCGCGAGGTAAAGCAGGCAACCGACCGCGAGCTTCGTCCAGTGGAACTGGAGCGGGCTCCCTTCCAGCCACCAGCCGAGCGCGAGCAGCGGCACGATTGCGAAAATCATTTGCCACGAAGCCATCACCGCCGCGGGAAATTTCCCGGGGCGCGCCTTGATCAGGACGTTAATGTAGGCGACCGCGATCGCGCCGACGACGATCGCCACGCCGCCCCAAAAGGCGAGCAGCCCGTGGAAATCGAGGAGCTTGATGCAGATCAGCGCCACCCCGACGAGCGCGAGCAGGCCGCCCGTGATTCGCTCCCAGCGCATCGGTTCCGAGGGCAACATGAAATGCGCGAAGAGCAGCCCGAAGGTCGGGATCGTCGCCTGCAGAATCGCCGCGAGGCCGGAGGAAATATGTTGCTCGCCCCAGAAGAGGAGGCCGTAGTTGACCCCGAAATTAACGACCCCGGTGAAGGCGAGAAAACCGTAGTCCGCGAGCCGGCGGGGCAGGGGATAACGACCGATGCAGATCGCGAGCAGCACCGCGGCCGCGATCACGAAGCGGATCGCGCAAAACGAGATCGGCGGCAGATCGCGCAGGCCGATCTTGATCACCAGCCAGGTCGAACTCCAGATCAGGCAGAGCGTCACCCAGGCGATGACGATCCATCGGCGATCCCTTGGCGAGATCCCTTTTGCGTGCGCGGCCGTCATCCCATTTCGCCGCCGAGGGTCTGTGAGAGGGTAGGGACAGGATTTACAGGATTCACAGGATGAGAAAGGCCGGGGCTAGTTCCCGCCGCTGCCCGGAAACGAGGGGCGCGAGGCATGGCCACTCGGGCCGAGACCGCTCGGGACCGTTTCGATCTCAGAAACCGCGCCGCCGCCATCCGCGCTCACGCCGGGACCCGTCGGCGTGGAGATTGTAACCTTGCCATCCGGACCGGCGCAGGCGCCAAGTAGAAGTCCGCAACCGAGGATAAGGAAAAGGAGAAATCGCATGAGGCAGTTACTTACCCGAAGGCAGGCTGAAAGCGAAGACCTTGTCATCGCCTGCGAGATAAATCCGTCCCCGCGTGACGCTGCCGGTGCGGAAGCGGCGCACAAAAAAACTGCTCCCGTCTCACCTTCATAGCCAGCAAGCGCTGGTCTCCTTCCGCACCAGGGACCCAGACGGTGACGCGGTCGCCGCAAAAGAGAGAACCTTTCCGCGCCTCCGAAGACCTAAATCCTAAATCCTTTTCACGGCGAATAAACCTAATTAAGCTCCGCCCGCATGTTACGCGCGCTCACTCGAATCTGTGTCCGCTACGCGGAACGTTACATTCCTGATCCCTATCTCTACGCCCTCCTCCTGACCTTCATCTCGGTCCTCGGCGCCTGGTTTCTCGCCGCAGCGCCGCCGGAGAAAATTGTCGTCGCCTGGTATGACGGGATCTGGGCCATCCTCGCGTTCGCGATGCAGATGGCACTGATTCTGGCGACCGGGGTGGCGCTCGCGGAAGCGCCTTTGGTGAAAAGCGTGCTCCAGCGGATCGCTTCCTTTCCGAAGCAGCAGGCGGGTGCTGCGATCACTGTCTTTCTCGTCGCCGCGGTGGGCTCTTGGTTGAACTGGGGCTTTGGTCTCGTCGCCGGCGCCCTGCTCGCGCGGGAAGTAGCGAAGCGTGTGCGCGAGACCGACTTCAGCCTGCTCGTCGCCGCGGCCTACATGGGATTTATGATCTGGGCTTCCGGCCTCTCCAGCTCGATCGCGCTCGCGTCGGCGACGCCGGGAAGCGCGCTCAATATCATCGAGAAGGAAACGGGGCGGATCGCCGGGTTACACCGGACCATCTTCGCCGCCTACAACCTCGTTCCGACGATCCTCATCGTGCTGCTCATCCCGGTCCTGCTCGTCTTCATCGCACCGCCGCCCGCAGAGCAGAAACGCGTCGATCCCGAGAAGCTAACGCTGGGCGAGGAAACCGAAGCGCCGTTGCCTAACGAAAAGACTTTCGCCAACCGCCTCGAGAATGCCTGGATCGTGACCGCGCTGCTCGTCGCGCTCGCACTGTTCTATGAGTGGACCGTCGTGCGCACGCGAGGTTTCCATCTCGATATCAACGGCATGATATTCTTCGCGCTCACGCTCGGGCTGATCTTTCACGGACGGCCTATCCGTTATGCCCGCGCGTTCAACGCCGCCGCGAAGACAGTGGGACCGATCCTGCTCCAGTTTCCGCTCTACGGCGGGATCATGGGTATCATGACTGGCACCGGCCTCGCCGCGATCATCGCGCAGTGGTTTCTTTCGTTTTCCACGCACCAGACGCTGCCGTTTTGGACCTTTATCTCCTCAAATCTGATCACGCTTTTCGTGCCCTCGGGTGGCGGGCATTGGGCGGTGCAGGGTCCTTTTATGATTCCCGCCGCGGTGAAGCTGGGCGTCGATCCGGCGATCACCGCGATGGCGACTGCGATGGGCGAGCAGACCGCAAACATGATTCAACCTTTCTGGGCGCTGCCCGTCCTCGCGATCGCGGGTCTCGGGATTAAGGACATTATGGGTTACTGCATGCTGGCGCTCATCGTGGGCGTCGCGCTTTACGGCGGCTCGCTCCTGTACTTCGCCTGACGACGAGGCACGAAAAAGGGAACGGCTTGCACCGTTCCCTTTCCGTTTTGCTGGCCGACGGTTTACTTAAGCGAAACGTCGTCGACGCGGAAGGTTGTCGTGACTGAGCTATCCGTCGTTGTGCGGAATTGCAGCCGGACGGTTTGCCCTTTGTACGCCGAGAGGCTGAACGATTTCAGCGCATAACTCCCAGCAGTCGTTTTGTTCTTGTTGCTGTAGGTCGCCACGGTCGAGAGCAAGGTTCCCGAGGTGTTCCGGACTTCGACATACAGGTAGTCGTACGCCTTTTTCGACCCTTCGCTCGAGCTGCAGTTGAACCAGAAGGTCAACGAACCGGTCGCGGTCGATGGAATCGTGACGGTCTGATAGATCTGGCCGGCCACGCTATTATCCACCCCGAAATACATGTAACCGATCCCGCCGTGTGCGTAGTTGCCATTATTCGTATAGAACGTTCCCGTCCCGGATGAGACCCAGGGGCTGAGGCTTCCCTCGAGCGCGCCATTTACGATCAACTCGCCACCGGGAGTCGCCGTCGGCGTCGGGGTAGCTGTCGGTGTGGGAGTAACCGTAGGCGTTGGCGTCGCGGTCGGTGTAGGCGTTGGCGTCACCGTCGGAGTGGGCGTCGGGGTAGGATTACCCGTCGACAGCTTGAAGCTGCCGATGCGCGTCCGCCAGTTATAGGTCGTCGTCGAGGAGTAATACTCACTCGTGAACCAGAAGGTGCTGTCATCCACCGGGTCCACCGTCAGCGCAGCGTAGTCGCCCCAGCGATTGCCGCTGCCGCTCTGGCTGCCGGTGCCGTCGTAGAGATGAGCCTCACCCTGGCTCAAGACATTCAACGGATCCGTCGCGAGCCGACCGGCGTAGCGGAGTTGCGGATTGATGCCGGAACTCGAAGCACTAAAACCGATGGCGAGATTTCTCTGACCATCCATCGCCGCGCTCCCCAGCCAACGCCAGGTCGTATCCGGTTGGTAGGTGCTTTGCTGATAAACTGTCACTGGACCCGAAGTCACGTTGCGCAGCTCAAACCAGCGGACGCCCGCGACACCGCCGGAGCTAACGCTATAAGTCCCGAGACCGACTCATGGTCGCCGAAGTTCCGATACGCGACGCGGAACATCAGACGATCGCCAATGCCGTCGAGGTTATTCGAGCTCGAGACGCCCTTTTGCGGAACGCAAGAACGGGAGGTTGGACAGAGCGCGGTGTAGCCCGCGGCGGCCGGGTTCGCGAAGGTGGTAAAGGTCGAATTCGACGGCGTCGTGAAGTCGGCGTGGAAATGATAAGTCGTATAACTAGGATTCGAGGACTGGCCGGGGAATCCGACGAACGTGTTTGGTGCACCAGCCGGTGGCAGCGTCGAGCCATCGAGATCCGCTGGCAGGAACGGATCGACCGAACTTCCGAGCGGCCCGACCGGGCTCACGAAAGTCGCCGGCTGACCCGTCAGCATCTTCGCGCGATCGAAGGCGAACGCCTGCGGTCCGAGATAGGCCGTGCCGGCCGCGTTGAAGACGTTCATGCTCATGTAGTAGCCGTCGGGCCAGACGCTGAGATGGGGATAATCGCAAAAATTCGAACCCAGATGGAACCCATAACGATAGTAGGAACCGGTCGCGTCTGAGGTCGCCGAAACGGCCACGCATTCATCGGTGATCGTGGTGCCCGTGGTGGCAAACTGGGTAATGATCCAGCGATTTGCGATCTTATCGTAGAGCACAACCGGATCCCCGGAGCCGCCGGTTTGGCAGGCGCCGCCGAATCCGGACCAAATCGAGGAGATGCTACTCGGCCCCAGGACAGAGCTGCCGGTCGCCTTATCGAAGACCTGGTAACCTTCATTAACCATCTGGACATACTGCGTCGCACCCGACTGCGCCATTGGTGTCAGGAGGCGCGCAGTTACAACCCACGCCCGGATAACCAACCCCATCGAAGTTGCGGATAGGAAGCGGGATATTCGGCGCCACAAATCCCAGCGGCGAAACATGCCAGCCTTGCACGATAGGATCGGAAGTATCGTGATGCCGGTAAGGGATCTTGGGATTCTCGTTCGCCTCCCGTTCGGCGCCCCGCCGGACGTCGACGTCGCTCCAGGCCGGGAGCTCGCGCACGGGTGGCGAGATATCGTTATGATACGACGCCCCGACCAGGATGGTGCGGTTCGCCTGACCCGCTGTCTGGGCCACGGCGGAGGTTCCTAACAGTGCGTTAACGCTGAGCAGTCCGAGGACCAGACTGGCTGAGCACAAAAAAAGCGCGAGAACGCGCCGAGCAGAGAAAGCAGACCGACTACGACTGACTTTTTCATATTGGTTTAACTAACTGACCGCCGAGGCTACTGCGGTCGGACAAGATAGCTAAACCTTTTGCATAATAATTCCGTAAGATTGCGTACGATTACAAAACGGGGCTGAGTCAAGCTCCCGTCAGAAGGTTCGCCGTAGGCGAGCTGCCGGTCGAAAGAGGTGAGGGAAGCAGCCATACCCTCGGCAAACTTTTGGCCATCGCGGTTCAGTTGCCGACTGAACCGCTCAGCCTTTTACTCCGCTTGGGTGGTCTCGTCGGGAGCGAGAGGCTTCTCCTTCTTCTGCGCGTCGGGATCAGGCTGCTGCTGATCTCTGTCTTTTTGGTCGGGCTGCTGCGTGGTTGGTTCGTTCATAGGGCCGATGCTGTGGCCCCGACGGGGATTGTCAATGCAATCTTCGGCGATCTGGCGAAGCGATCGCTCGCCGTCGGACTATACTTTCCGCCAGTCTGCACCCATCATGTTCCGCATGTCGCAGATCGACTTTATCGGCATCGGCGCGCCCAAGTGCGGGACGACCTGGCTTTCCGCGCAGCTCGCGGCTCATCCGCAGGTTGGCTTCGCGCCGGACAAGGAGGTCTACTATTTCGCCGACACCATCCTGCGTCGCCTCGCCGGGAAAGAGCTCGGCTGTTTCGAGCGCGGCGAGAGTTGGTATCACGAGCAATTTCCAGCGGCGACCGACGCGATCACTTCGCGCGGGGAGTTTTGCCCGGCCTATCTCTACTCGGAAGAAGCCGCGGCGCGGGTCGCGGTGTATCGGCCCGACATGAAGCTCCTGCTCTGCCTGCGTCCCCCGGTGGAGATGATTTACTCCTGGTATTGGTACAACCGCAACGCGGTGGTCGCCTCCTTACCCGCAACCTTCGCGGAGATGATGGAGAATCCTTTCCTGCGCGATCTCGGCTGCTTCGCGCAGCACCTCCAGCCTTGGCTCGACCGTTTCCCGGCCGAGAACATCCTTGTCGTTCAGTTCGAAGCGATCCGGCGCGCACCGGATCAGGTGCGCGAGCAGGTCTGTGAATTCCTGCAGGTCGCGAAGGACTTCACGCCGCAGATAGATTCGGGCAAAAACGCGGCCCGCGCGCCGCGTTTCCCGATCCTGCAAGCCGGCGCCCAGCGAGTCTATGAAGGAGTCTCCCAGATCCCCGGGGTCGGTACGGTTTTGAAGTCACCTGCGGTGGCTAAGACACTGCAAAGCGTCTATCACCGCTTTAACAGCAAGGCGCAGAAGTATCAGGCACTCACGCCCGGGGACCGCGCGAAATGGGAAGCTTACTACGCCGCCGACCAGGCCGCTCTCGCCCGACAGTTAGCTACCCTGCGGGTTATAAACTAAGAGCTCTCTGCACGCGTCAGAAGTTATGGTAAGGCTTTCCCGTCCCGAGGTGGTGAGTCAGATGGATAGCTCCACCCGCTTGCGGCGCCTGCGATTGGCTTCCGTCGCAGATACCGGCATCCGGCGGCTCCGGCGGCACCTGGCCGCGATAGCGTGGGACGGTGCGGGCTTGGAGTTCCTGCTCGAGGTCGTAGGCAAAGCCGATCAGCTCCGGTTCATGCAGGAACGTCCCATACATCCAGATACCCGCAGGTTTTCCATGCGTGGTAATACCGACGGGGATCGAAATGTTCGGATAGCCAGCCACCGCCGCGGGTGAAGAGGCGAAACTGTAACTCGGTGCGATGATGGCATCGAGATTATCGCGTTCTAAGGCCGCATCTATCCCTTGCGTGCGGGAGAGCTCGAGGCAAAGGGCGCGCGCCGCGACGTAGGTAGGATCAGTCAGGTCGCCGCTGGTCGCTTCCGAGAGCTCAAACACTTCTTGGCCGAAATATTCCATCTCTTCAGGACAATGCGCGAGGTCGAACGCGATCAGGTCAGCCAGCGTGCGGAGATTGGTGTTCCCCAAGGTCGAGAGGTAGTCAGCAATCTGAACTTTGAACTCGTAGAGTAAGACCGTGAACTCCGCATCGGAGTAAGCCCGCGAATCGCCGCTGTCGGTCGGCACAAGGGTCGCTCCGAGACTTTGCATCACCTGCAGAGCCGGCTCGACCACGTGGATGATGTCGGCCTCGCCGCCGTAACCGATCTTGAAATAACGGCGGTCAATTCCGATACGGGCGCCGCGCAAGGCTCCGCGACGTAAGAACTTTGTGTAATCGCGCGGCAACTTATGACCTAACACTTCCCCGAAAGGTGATTGAAGAACTCCGAGGAGGATGGCCGCGTCGGTGACCGTCCGGCAGATCGGCCCGGCGGTATCCTGGCTATGCGAGATCGGAATGATCCCGTCTTGTGCCACCAGGCCAACGGTCGGTTTAAGACCCACCACGAGGTTATTGCCCGAGGGACAGACGATCGAGCCATCAGTCTCCGTGCCCACAGCAATGGCACAGAGATTCGCGGCACTCGCCACGGCCGACCCCGAACTGGAGCCACAAGGGTCAAAATCGAGCCGGTAAGGATCGCGCGTGAAACCACCGCGGGCGCTCCAACCGTTAAAGGGCGCAAACCCACGAAAATTCGCCCACTCCGAGAGATTCGCTTTGCCGAGAATCACGGCGCCTGCCGCGCGCATTTGCGCGACGATGACAGCATCGGCCGGCACCTCGCTGCCCACGAGGGCAAGAGAGCCCGCGGTCGTTTCCATCTGGTCGTCGGTGGCGATGTTATCTTTCACCAGCACCGGGATGCCGTGAAGTGGTCCGCGCAAATGTCCAGCCCGGCGTTCGGCGTCGAGCTCGGCGGCAATCGTAAGCGCGTCCGGGTTGGTCTCGATCACGGCGGAGAGCAAAGGGTTGAGCCGGGCGATGCGCGCGAGATATTTCTGGGTGAGCTGTTCGCTGGTCAGCGCCCCGGAAGCCATCAGCGCCTGGAGCTCCGGAATCGTCGCCTCAATGAGCGCGTCGCTGCCGCCCGCGGCCGCGGATGAAGACACGAAGAGTGATGTGATTCCCCCGGTGAGGAGCGCCGCACTGCCTGCGAGAGACGTTCCCATGAACGCCCTCCGAGTGACGCCACCGGGTCCCGAGCCGCGCTGTTCAGGCTGCTCCGCATTCATGGAGCGAAGGTGAGCCCGCCGCGCGAGAGAGCAAGTGGATTCTCGGTGGCAAGGATCGGCGCGCTATTGCAGGCACTCCTCGTAGGCGGCCGGTTCGCCTCTCAACTCGGCCAGTGCTTCACCAGCGAAATGGAGGGAACCGGTGATGAGAATCAGGCCCTCGGTGCGCTGCGCGGCCTGCCACGCAGCCGCAAACGAGGGAGCGGTTTTGACCGGAACGCCGGCGAGAAGTCCTTTAATCGTTAGGCTAAGCTCCTCGGCCGGAAGCGCGCGCTCGCTCCGGATTTGGGGGAGCAATACGCGGCCGACGATGGGAGCAATCGTCGAGATAAAACTGGCAACGTCTTTGTCCGCCAGAATCGCGAGAATCAGCGTCGCCTTTCGTTCGCCGAAGTTGTCTTTCCAAGCGCGAACGAGAGCTCGGGCTCCTGCGGGATTATGCGCTCCGTCGATGATGGTGCGCTCATCCCACCGTTGAAAGCGGGCCGGCCAGCTTACTTTCGCGAGCCCTTCTTCGACAGCGTCTTCAGAAACGAAAATCTCCGCGGCCTGGAACGCGGCAACTGCGAGAGCGGCGTTCTGCTTCTGATGTTCGCCAATTAAAGCGATCGGGAATTTCGTCATCGGCGACTTCACGATCGTCAGCGGTGAGCCCAGTTCCTCCGCCTTCGCGCGGATGACTTCGGCGGCTTCCGCCGGCTGCTGCGCCGAGATCACCGGCACGCCGGCCTTGATAATGCCGGCCTTTTCTCCCGCGATCTCGGTGAGCGTGTGGCCGAGCCATTTCTGGTGATCGTAGTCGATCGGCGTGAGGACGCTGACGACCGGATTGGTCGCATTCGTCGAGTCGAGCCGTCCGCCCATGCCCGTCTCGAGAATTACGAGGTCGGGAGCGGTGTCGCGGAAATGGACGAGCGCGAGCGCAGTTACGATCTCGAAAAAGGTCGGATGCGGTTCCCAGCTCGCGAGGAGGTCTCTTATATTCGTTAGGCCGCGCGCGACCGCGTCCTCGGTGATCATCTCGCCATCGACCTGAATCCGCTCGCGGAAGCTGACGAGGTGAGGAGAAGTGAAGAGGCCGGTGCGAAACCCCGCTGCGCGCCCGATCGCGTCAAGCAGCGCGCAGACGGATCCTTTCCCATTCGTCCCCGCGACGTGGATGATCTTGCCGGGGATGGTGGCGACGCCTAACGAAGCAAAGAGTCGATGACTCGATTCCAGCCCGAGCTTGATCCCAAAACGCTGGGTGTTGAAAAGCCAGGCGAGCGCGGCGCGGTAATTCACGAGAGCCGACGAGAACGCGCGCGGCAAGGAACGCTACTTCCGACCGCCGGAGAAGTAGCTGAGCAGCTGCGCCAGTTTCTCCCGGAGCGCCTTGCGATGAACGATGAGATCGATCAGCCCGTGTTCCTCGAGAAACTCCGCGGTCTGGAAGCGCTCGGGCAAATCCGCGTGCGTGGTTTCCTTGATCACGCGCGGGCCGGCAAAGCCGACCATCGCTTTCGGCTCTGCAAGGATGACGTCGCCTAACGAGCCAAAGCTCGCCATCACCCCGGCGGTCGTAGGGTTCGTGAGCACGGAAATATACGGCAGGTTCTCGCAAGCGTGCAGCGCGAGCGCGCCGCTGGTTTTCGCCATCTGCATGAGGCTGAGCATGCCTTCATACATGCGCGCGCCGCCCGAGGCCGAGACGATGACAACCCCGCACTTATTCGTCGTGCCGTACTCGATCACTCGCGTGATCCGCTCACCGACGACCGACCCCATGGTGGCGGCGAGGAAGCTAAAATCCATCACTGCGATGGCGACCTTATGGCCTTCGATCTTCGCGTGACCGCTCAGGACCGCGTCGACGAGCCCCGTGCTGTCCTGGTATTTCCGGAGCCGATCCTTGTAGCTCGCCATGCCCTGGAACTTGAGCGTGTCGATCGAGGAGAGCCCCTGATCGAGTTCGACGAAACTATCGACGTCGCAGAGATGCGCGATGCGTTCGCGGGCCGACTGGGTGAAATGGTAATCGCAACGCGGACAGACCAGATCGTTCTCCGTGAGCTCGATCTCGTGCACGACTTCACCGCAACCGGGACATTTCCTCCAGAGACCCTGCGGCATCTCGCGCTTTTTTTTGCTCTCTGTTTTTAGAGAAGGTTTTTTAAAGATCGCCATGGGTAAAAATCAGCCGCGGGCAGCGGTGGCGGCGTAGACTGCTACGGCACCGGCACGCTTCAGCACACCCGCGCATTCGCTCAAGGTCGAGCCAGTCGTGAGCACGTCGTCCACCAGAAGCACCCGGCAACCTTGCACGTCGGCGCCGCGCCGTAAACGGAAGGCGCCCGCGAGATTCTCGATCCGCTGCGCGCGGTCGAACTGCGTCTGCGTCGTGGTGTAACGGATGCGCCGGAGAAGCGGCCGAACGGGCGCCCCGGCCTGCGTTGCGAGCAAGTTCGCGAGCACTTCGGCCTGGTTGAAACCGCGCTCGCGTTCACGGGCGAAATGCAGCGGGACCGGGACGATGCAGTCGAAATTCTCATCGCGCAGACGAGGATCATCGAGCGTCTCGCGGAGCCATGCGCCGAGCAGGTGACGCAGGTAAAACTTCTTGCCGTATTTGAAGCTGTGCATCACCTCGCGCACGACTCCGCGGCTGCGGTAGGCGGAAATAGCGGCATCAAAATGCAGGTCGCGATCGTGGCAGTTCGCGCACGTGAAGGCCCCGGTGATTGCGCCCGCGAAAGGTTGCGAACAGCGTTCGCAGAAAGGCGCGCACAACCGCGGCGCGCCGGCGACACACTCCGCACAGAGATATTCATCGTGCGCGATCGGCGCGGAGCAAGCCTCGCAGGAAGCTGGATACAGCAGACTAACGAGTCCGCGAAACGGTCGACCAAGAGCGAGCGTGGGCATGATTCACCCAGCCGCGCATGAGCCCCCAGCTGAGGAGCGCGATGCTAAGAGGTACGATGCCAACGAGCAAGTCTTTCCCGATCCAGGGGAGCGCGAGCATTTCGCGATGTGCGGCTTTGCTGAAGAGGCCGTTCGCGAGGATCCAGCCGGCGTGAAGTCCAATCGGGAGCGCGAGCGAACGCGTGAGCAGCCGCGCGTCGGCGAGGATGCAACCGACCGCGAAGAGGGTGAAGAAGCCGCCGAGGAAGAGCAGGGGATTGCCGAATTGCCAGAAGGAGTGTCCGAGCGCGATGAAGCCGGAGAGCCAGTTGATGGAGTCGTTAGGCAACGAGCTTTCCGGGGATTTCAGGAAATGGACGATCGAGAAAAGCGCGGACGTGAGGAGCAGGGCGGCGCCGCGCGAGCAGCTGCGCAGGAGCACGCCGAGAATGAAACCGCGAAAGAGAAGCTCCTCGAGCAAAGGCACGATCAGCACCGCACCGAGAACGGCCGGCATTTTCCCCCAAAGAAAAGGTTGTCGCAGCGTGTAATACGGCAACAGCACCAGGACCGCACCACAGCAGAGCAACGGGACGGCCGCAATCACAAACCCGGCCCCGAGATCGGCCGCTCGACGCGGGTTTTTTTCCAACCCTAGATCGCGCCAGCTCCGCACTCTGAGCGACCGGAAAAGCGGCCAGAGCAGCACGAGCGCGGCGACCAAAACCGCGCGATCGAAGTAGCTTTCGAAATCAAAGCGCGCCAACGTCGGCAGAACCCGATGATTCACGAGAACCTGCCCACCCCAGAACAACGGCGGCGCAAGCAGAGCGCCGCAGAGCAGCACTCCCGCGAGATAAAGCAGGAGTCTGGTGGCGTCTTTCAAGGGTGCTAATGTAAGGAGCCGACGCCATGCGCAGTCAACATATATGGACCTCGCGCGACGAGGACGGACGGAAACGCGAAGTGCGCGTGACGAAATTTGGCGGGAACTGGAAATTCCAGTCGAAGTATCACGACGCCGAACAGTGGACCTACCACGATCGGCCGTTGACCGACGACCTGCGCGAACTGGTCGACATTATCTTCCGCAAATACCAGCGACGCCGCGCTTCCGCGGAGGATTTTGCGGCGGTCGAAAAGATGCTTCAGGATCAGGTGCGCGATGAAGCGGACTAGCTGGGACACGGCGCAGCTCGTCGCCGACGACCAGCGTTACGTCTGGCATCCTTTTACGTCGATGGGCGAATGGTGCGCGCCGGGGCAGGAGCCGATCGTGCTCGTGGAAGGCGAGGGCGCTCTCGTCCGCGACAGCCGCGGCCGCGAATACATCGACGGCAATTCCTCGATTTGGACCAACATCCACGGCCACAACCATCCGAAGATCAACGCCGCGATCCGGGAGCAGCTCGACCGCGTCGCGCACACGTCGTTTCTCGGGACGACGAACCCACCGGCGATCGAGCTGGCGCGGGAAATCGTGCAGCTGCTGCCGGGGGAGCAATTCGGACGCGTCTTCTTTTCCGACGACGGCTCGACGGGGATCGAGGCGGCGCTGCGGATCACTAGCCAGTTCTGGAGAATCAAAGGGGAGGGGAGCCGGCAGACGTTTGTCGCGTTCCGCGACGGCTACCATGGCGACACCGCCGGCGCGGCCAGCCTCGGGGCGGCCAAACTCTTCGGCGGCGGTCTCGGGGGTTGGCGTGCGCCGGTTCAGGGGGTCTCTAGCGTGGAGGAGATTCAAGAACTTCAAAAGCCTCAGGAAGTCGCAGCCGTCGTGATCGAGCCGGTCATCCAAGGGGCTGCAGGAATGAAAATCTGGCCCGCAGGGACGCTGCGAGCCATCCGGGAGTGGTGCGACAGCGCCGGAGCGCTCCTGATCGTCGATGAGGTAATGACGGGATTCGGCCGGACCGGGAAAATGTTCGCCTGCGAGCACGAGGGCGTTAAGCCGGATATTTATGTTTTTGCTAAGGCATTAACTGGAGGTTATTTACCTTTGGCTCTTACGGTTGTTTCAGAGAAAGTCTTCGAGCCTTTCTTTAACCACGAGACGCTTTTTTACGGTCATAGTTATACGGGGAATGCCCTTGGCTGCGCCGCTGCTTTAGCGAGCTTAGAGATATTCCGATCCGAAAAGGTGCTCGAACATTTGGAGCCGAAAATCGGTCAACTTCGGGCCGGCCTCGAGGCGATGGTTGATGTCGCTAACCCCAGGTCGATCGGACTGATTGGCGCCTTCGATCTCGCGAACCCCGACGTTGCCCGGGACGTTTGCCAGGCGGCGCGGAGCCATGGACTCCTCACGCGGCCCATTCGCGAGGTTGTCGTTCTCATGCCCCCGCTTTGCATCACGGAGCATCAGTTACAAATGGCGTTATTCGCTCTGGCTAAATCAGTTGAGCAAGTTATTACTCACAAATCACCCGCGTATGCCGAAGGGTGAAAGGCTGGATCTCGCCTTAGTCGAGCGCGGGCTTTTCCCGACTCGGCAGCAAGCCCAGGCCGCAATCATGGCCGGCGAAGTGCAGATCGACGGCCGCGTCGCCGCAAAGGCGTCAGATTCCGTCCAAGACGCCAACGATCTCACTGTGGCCGCTAAAAAGCGCTACGTCGGCCGGGGCGGCGAGAAGCTCGTCGGCGCTCTCGCGCATTTCACGATCGATCCTACCGGTCTGACCGCGCTCGACATCGGCGCCTCCACGGGCGGATTCACCGATTGCCTCCTCCAGAATGGCGCTCGCAAAGTCTTCGCCGTCGACGTCGGCCACGGCCAGCTCGCCTGGAAAATCCGCGACGACGCCCGCGTGGTGACCTTCGAAAAGCTCAACGCCCGACACCTTTCCCGAGAGCAAATCCCAGAGCCGATCGACCTCTGCGTCATCGACGTTTCCTTCATCTCGCTGACTTTGATCTTGCCCAACGCCGTCGAGTTGGTAACTCCAGACGGAGTGATCCTCGCTCTGATCAAACCGCAATTCGAGCTCGCCCGCGCCGACGTCGGCCGCGGCGGCATCGTCCGCGAGCCGGAGTTGCACGCGAAAGCGCAGGATAAAATCGTCGCCTTCGCGGGGACGCTCGGGGCGCGGGTGGGGGGCCTCTTTCCCTCTACCATCACCGGCACCGACGGGAACCAGGAATTCTTTATATGCCTCCGAAAACCATCGGCCTGATTGCTCACGCCCGGAAATCCGGCGCCGCCGAGCTCGTGCGCCATCTGCAGGCCGAATTCGAGCGCGCCGGTGTCGGGGTCCGGCTCGAGGGTGCGACCGCGAGACTAATCGGGGCGGAGTCCGGCTACGCCGTGGCAGAGCTGGCAAAGGAGGCGGACCTGCTCGTGGTCCTCGGCGGTGATGGCACCATCCTCAGCGTCGTGGGAGACCTCGGCGACCAGATGAAGCCCGTTTTCGGCATCAACATAGGCTCGCTCGGCTTCCTCACGTGTCTGAATTCATCCGCCGCGCAGGAAGCTGTGAACGCGATCGTAAGGGGCGAATACTCCTACAGCGAACGCGTGCTCTTGAGCGTGGAGATCGGGCGCGAGGGTGCCTGGCAACACGAAGCGGTCGGGTTAAACGACGTCGTCATCAGCCGCGGGGAGATCTCGCGTCTCATCCGCCTGCGCACCCGGGTAAATGGCGAGCCGCTCACAGAATACAACGCCGACGGCCTGGTCATCGCCACGCCCACCGGTTCCACCGCGTATTCACTCTCGGCGGGCGGCCCGATCCTCGCGCCGCAATCCGGGGTATTCGTGATCACACCGATCTGCCCGCACGTCCTCACGAATCGGTCGGTCATCGTCGAGGATAGCTCGCCGATCGAAGTCGAAGCGAGTGAGCCCGATCATCCCGTTTACGTCACGATCGACGGCCGCAGTCCGGTCAATCTGGAGTTCGGCAAAACCGTCCGCATTCGCAAAGCCGCGAAGACGCTGCCCTTAGCCGTACTCTCAGGTGTGTCTTTCTTTAACGTCGTCCGCCAGAAGCTGAAGTGGAGCGGGAGCACGATCTAAGTCGAAGCTGATCATAATCGAATCGGCACCGACCCTAGGCTATTTTATATGACATATATTGTCTGATGTTATAAGTTATCCGGAAGTTATTGGTCGCCGCCACCCCTCTGACGAAGGTTTACATTGGCGAAGTTCTCTGCGGTGCGCATTTTTACGGTGTGAACAATTCGGATGAAGTTCCGGCCGATCCGCTGGCGGATGCGGCGCTCGTTTCGCCGAAAGATGATGGGGATTTCGAACGCTATTTCGATCTCCGCTGGCGCGTGCTCCGCGCGGCTTGGGACCAGCCGCGGGGCTCGGAGCGTGATGACCGTGAAGATGAAAGCATTCATCTGATGGTACGCGCGGCGAACGGCGAGGCACTTGCCGTCGGCCGTTTGCATCTGAACAGCCCGACCGAGGCGCAGGTCCGGTTCATGGCGGTCGACCCGACCGCTCAGGGTCGAGGGCTTGGAGGCATGCTTTTGCGTGCGCTGGAGGAACGCGCCCAAAAAGCCGGCGCTCGGCACCTCATCCTGAATGCCCGGGAAAGCGCCCAGCGATTCTACGAGCAGCACGGTTATCGCGTCGAAGCGCCGGCGGAACGTCTTTTCGGCGGGGTCGATCATTGGCGGATGCGCAAAGATTTCGCGCCCCCGACAGCCGGAGCCTGAGCGGCCGCGCTCCGTTCTTGACCGTGCGACGCCGCCAGTTACCCTGCGACTTCCGCGTCCATCTCGATCCTTATGAATAAAACGAACTCTTTTAAATCCCCCACGCTCTCGACCCTTTTCCTGGTTCTCCTGCTGTCGTTAGGCTGGACGACAGGTGCGCTGGCGCAGACGGGCGGCGGGATCCGTGAAACGATGACGCCGCAGCAGTTTAAGGAAGCCGGCCTGGAAAAGTTGTCGCCGAACGAGCTCGCCAAGCTCGATGCCTTCCTCAAGGGCGATCGCGAGCAAGCCGTCGCGAAGGCCGACAAAGCACAAAAGCGCCAGAAACTTGAACTCGTGGTGAGCCGGATCGACGGCGTCATTACCGAGCTCAAGCCGCGACAGATCATCCGCTTCGAGGATGGCTCGACCTGGAAAGTCTCGCGGAGCGATACTCAATTCCACGGACGCGCCGACCATCCCGCGGCGGCTGCCTTCAAGAGCTTTTTCGGCTGGAAAATGCGGATCGCGAACGTCGCCGAGATTTACGTCGTCCCGGTCAGTCACTAAGTGCAGAAGAGACTGGACGCGCGGAAGCGCGTCCCTCCGGGGGACTCGCCGCGGCGAGTCGAGACTCACGAGGTTCAGCGCTGCGATACGCTGATGGCCGCTAAGCCGGACCGGGGTTCGCGGCGCCAGTCGCGGAGCGTGGCCGCGCCAGGCCGAAGGCGGCGTGAGTCGCCTGCGCGGCGCGCTCCAGTTCGTCTTCGGCGACGACCACGGCGATCTTGATCTCCGAGGTCGAGATGAGCTGAATGTTGACCCCGGCCTCGCCTAACGACGCGAAAAGCCGCGAGGCCACGCCGGCATGTGAGCGCATGCCGATGCCGACAACGCTGAGCTTCGCGACGCCGCTGGTCGCTGTCAGACCCGTTGCGCCGATCTCGCTCACGAGCGGTTTCAGGATTTTCTCCGCCTGCGCGAGATCATCCTTGTGCAGCGTGAAGGAAAGATCGGTCGTGCTCGTGCTCGAGGCATTCTGCACGATCATGTCGACGCTCAGGTTCGCGTCGGAGATGGCGGAAAAAATCCGACCGGCGCAGCCGGGCCGGTCGGGCACGCCGCAAAGGGTGACCTTCGCCTGGTTGCGATCGAGGCTCACCGCGCGCACGACTACGTCCTCCATGCTCGGCGTCTCGGCCTTCGTCCGCGTGCCTGGCACGTCTTGGAGGCTCGAGCGCACTTCGAAGCCGACTCCGAATTTCTTCGCGAACTCGACCGCGCGCGATTGCATCACCTTCGAGCCGGCGGCGGCCATTTCGAGCAACTCGTCGTAGGCGATCTCGTCGATCTTGCTCGACTCCTGCACCACCCGCGGATCGCAGGTGTGCACGCCGTCGACGTCGGTAAAAATCTGGCAGTCGTCGGCCTTCAACGCCGCCGCGAGCGCGATCGCGGTCAGGTCGGAGCCGCCGCGGCCGAGCGTGGTGATGGCGCCTTCGGTACTCTGGCCCTGGAAACCAGCGACCACGACGATGAAATCTTCCGCGACCAGTTCGCGGATTCGCCGCGGCGAGATGTGCGAGATCTTCGCCTTCGTGTGTGCGCCGTCGGTGACAATGCCAGCCGCCGCGCCGGTCAACGACACCGCGCGACCGCCGAGCGCATTCACCGCCATCGCGACGAGCGCGCTCGCGCTTTGCTCACCGGTCGCGAGGAGCGCATCCATCTCGCGTGCGCTCGGGTCCGCCGAAGTTTCGCGCGCGAGCTTGATCAAACCATCGGTCGCGCCGGCCATCGCCGAGATCACGGCGACGACCTCGTGACCCGCGCGTTGCGTCGCGAGCAGGCGCTCGGCGACGCGCCGGATTCGTTCGGTGCTCCCGACTGAAGTGCCTCCGTATTTCTGAACGATCAAACCCATGATGACGCGCGCCGCCCCGTTTTCTCCAAACTCCACCGAGTGTCAACCTGCGATCGCAACTCGGAAAGCGGTAGCGTCCGCTGTCGCAGCGGATTTTTGCGCGCGTCCCGCCCCAGTGCGCTGAGGACAGCGCACCCTACAGCGGGTAGCCGGCTGCGAGCGCGGCGAGAACTGCCTTCTCGTTAGGCGGAACCGGAGCGGGCGGGCGAATGCGGGCACTAAAAATCTCCGGATCTTTCAGACCATGACCAGTGACGGTGCAGACGATGCGGCTGCCGTCGGGAATAGCTTCGCTGGAAAAGTGCGCGCCGCTTGTCGTTAGGCAGGCGCGGAGCAAACCGGCGATCGGAGCGGCACTGGCGGGCTCGACGAAGATGCCTTCGTGCGCCGCGAGCCAGCTCTGCGCGGCGAGAATTTCTTCGTCGGTCACAAGATCGATCTTCCCTCCAGAATCGGCGATCGCAGTGTTTGCCTGTGACCAACTTGCGGGATTTCCGATGCGGATCGCGGTCGCCAGGGTCTCCGGTTTTTCGACGACTGCTCCGTGAACGATAGGTGCTGCACCGGCGGCCTGGAACCCGATCAGGCGCGGCCTAACGAGTGCCTTCCCCGCCCCTGCCCACTCGTCGTAGCCCGCCCAATACGCGGTGATGTTGCCGGCGTTGCCGACCGGGAGGAGATGAAAATCGGGCGCCTCGCCCAACTCCTCGATGATTTCGAAGGCGGCAGTCTTCTGCCCGGCGATGCGATCGGGATTGATCGAATTCACGATCGCGAAATCGTCCCGGGCGCCGAGTTGCCTGACGATTTCGAGCGCGTCGTCGAAGTTGCCTTCGATCGCCACGACCTGCGCGCCATAGGCAAAGGCCTGCACCATTTTTCCGCTCGCGATTTTCCCGGCCGGCAGGACCACTGCGCAACTGATCCCGGCCCGCGCCGCATACGCAGCGGCCGAGGCGGAAGTGTTCCCGGTCGACGCGCAGATGAGCGTCTGCGCGCCGCGCTCGACCGCCTTCGAGACGGCGACGGTCATGCCGCGGTCCTTGAAGGAGCCGGTCGGGTTGAGCCCTTCGTATTTTACGAAGACCTCGCAACCGCGCCCGATTTTCGCGCTCAGGCGCGGTGAGAAAATGAGCGGGGTCCCGCCTTCGCCTAACGAGATCACGGGAGTATTTTCGGTTACCGGGAGATAGGCCCGGTAGCGCGCGATCACTCCCCTCGCCGTCCGCTCGCATTTTTCTTTCATCGCGCCGACTTCATCTCTGTCTAGGGGCGTCGCGTCAAATCTCTTCCGTCGCCCTTAAAGTCATTCTGAGCGCAGCGCAGCGGAGTCGGAAGAATCCCGTGGAAGAGTCGTGAAGCTCGTTGGCAGGCGGGGCGCCGTCGAAGCTTCCCAATTGCTTCACCGTCTTCGACGCTTCTCGGCAACTCGACGGGATCCCTCGGCTTCGCTCGGGATGACCGCATTACGACTCGTTAGGCACTTTTGCCCCTGGGCCGGTGCGGCTGCCGGTGCCGGCAAGCGCGAGGATGACATCGGTCTTCGCGAGACTCCCGACGAGCCGGTTCATCCCCTCCCCTGTCACCACCGGCAGGCGCTCGCCGATGTGCCGGGTGAAGCGATCGAGGGCTTCGTTCAGCGAAGCCGAAGGCTGAATCGTGCCGATGTCTTCGCGCAGGATATCGCCGGCGATGACCAGTTCAGCGAGCTCCGGAGCGTTGAGGTAGTTCTTGATGTCGTGCAGCGAGATCGCGCCGATGTAACGCCCGTCGCCTTCCGTGACGTAGAGGTAGTTAAACCGGTTCGCGACGAACTTTTCCCCGATCTCGGCGAAGCGCGCGGTCGGCGTGACGGTGAGCGGATCGGGCTTCATCAGGTCGCGCACGTGCAGCTCGGCGAGCAGATGACGGTAGTCGCCGGCGCCTTTGCGTTTCAAGGCCTCGCTATAGATCGAGCGCTTCTCGAGACCGACCGACGTATAGTAGCCGATGACGCAGGCGAGCATGAGCGGGAGGATGATTTGATAATCGAGCGTGAGCTCGAAAATCATAATGATCGCCATGATCGGCGCGTGCGTGGTCGCGGCGAGAAAAGCGCCCATCCCAACGAGGGCAAACGCGCTGGGATTGAGCGTGAGGCCGCCGGGAAAATGGAGCGCCACCACGCCGAAGAGATACCCGAGGGCTCGCGCCGGCAAAGAGCGTCGGCGTGAAGACGCCACCGACCGCGCCCGACCCGAACGTCGCGGCGGTGGCGAGGACTTTGCAGATTAAAATCGCGGCGACGATCTGCCAGTCCCAGCCGCCGGCGAGGATCGTGTTCACGGCCTGATAGCCATTCCCGCAGACCGCCGGGAAGCGCACGGCAAGTGCGCCAACGGTCAGGCCGCCCGCCAACATCTTCAGGTAAATCGGCACGCGCACCCGGCCGGCGAGGCGCTCGCTCAGATTGAGCAGACGGAGGAACCAAGGCGCGGCCACACCCGCGAGCAGCCCGAGCAAGAGGTACGGCGCGACCTCCCAGTTCGAGTGCAGTTTGAAATGCGGGATCGCGTAAATCGGATCGGCGCCGAGAAAGCCGTGAATCGTGAGCGTGGCCACGACCGACGAGAAAACGAGCGGCCCAAATAATTCCATCGCGACCGAGCCGAGGACGATCTCCGCGACGAAGAGCGCGCCGGCGATCGGGGCGTTGTAGGCGGAAGCGATGCCGGCGGCCGCGCCGCAACCGACGAGCAAGCGCAATCTCGGCGTCGACCAACCGCGCACGCGCCCGGCGATCGAGGCGACGAGCGACGACAACTGGACCAGCGGACCTTCCCGCCCGATCGATCCGCCGGAGGCGACGGTGAACGCCGCGGAGAGACATTTCACGATGCTGCGCCGGGTCGAGATCTTCCCGTCGCCGAGCACGACCGCTTCCATGTAATCGCTCGTGGTCACGCCGCCGCGCCAGCGCATCCCGAGATGGAGCACGAGGCCCGCGAGCAGACCGCCGAGAGCGGGAATCGTGAGGCGCGCCCACGGTGGCAGGCCCACGAAGCTCTCGACCAGGCCGCTCTCTTTACTGCCAGTCAGAAGTTGGTGGAGGAGCCCGGTGACCGCGCGAAAACCAATCGAGGTAAGCGCACCGCCGAAGCCGATCAGTCCCGCCCACGCGAGCGTGATCTGGAGGTCGCTCGGGTGCACGACATCGCGAAACCAGACCCACCATTTAAGTTGGCGCAGGACCCGCAGGCGGGGCGTCGCGCCGGCGGGCGCTGAATCATTCGGCACGCCCACGACGTGAGCGCATCCGGTCGGGGCGTCAACTCATCTGCGCGCTGGCCGCGCCTCTTGCTGGCGCACTCCGCTCGCGTCTCCGTTGTAGACGACTCCCTCTGGGAGGCGCGGGAGTTGCCTGGAGAACTTTCAAGAAGGCGCTAAAGCCGGGTCATTCCGAGCGAAGCGCAGCGCAGTCGAGGAATCCCGTGGAGGGAGCTTTAAGATTTCGCCACGGGATCCCTCGACTTCGCCCCGCAGTCGCGGGGGCTCCGCTCGGGATGACCCAGCTTCTATGCGCCCTCCAAGACTCAGCGAGCCACACCCCCGCGTTTCGCAGAGCGAAGCGTCTACAGCGTAAACATCCCGCCGGAATGACGAGCGCGATATCCCGCGGCGATGATCAGCGCGTCATTCCGCCGGGATGACGCGAGAGCGATGTTCGTCGATGTTCGTTTTGCGTCGCCTTTGAAAAACGCGCGCCTAACGAATGTCTCTCCTGCAGGAAAAAGTCTTGGCCCACGCCGCGCGCGAACTGGCAGCGGCGAGCGAGACCGATCCGGCGAAGCTGCTCACGCATTATCAGAAGTTCCTCACGATCGAGAACCATCGGCTCCGGCTGCGGCACAAGGCCGGCGGCGGCGGACGCGAAGTCTGCGCCGGACGCGCGGCCCTGATCGATCTTCTCCTCCGGAACATTTTCGCCGTTGCCGGCGCGGAGGCGGAAGCAGCGAACGGCGCCGCGACACTGCCGCTCAGTCTCGTCGCGCTCGGCGGCTACGGCCGGAACGAGCTCAACCCCAGCAGCGACGTCGACCTCATGTTTCTCCATCCCGACAACGGCCGCGAGATTCCGCCGCCGATCGCGAAGACGATCGAGCGCGTGCTCTATTTTCTTTGGGACGTCGGCTTCAAGGTCGGGCATTCCACGCGTTCGTTAGGCGAAGCGCTGGCGCAGGCGAATGCGGAGATGCTCACGAAAACCGCGATGCTCGAAGCGCGCCATCTCACCGGCGATCGCCAGCTTTACCAGGATTTCCGGACGCGTTTTCGCAAACGCTGCGTCCAGGGCCAGGAGAAGGAATACATCGCCGCGCGCATGGAAGATCAGGCACGACGGCACGAGAAATTTGCGAACAACGTCTACCTCCAGGAGCCAAACGTGAAGCGGGGCTGCGGCGGTCTGCGCGACTACCAGAACCTTCTCTGGATGACTTATTTCAAGGAAGGCGCGCTCACCACCACGCATCTCGTGGGTAAGGATTGGTTGAGCGCGGCGGATCGGCGCCGGATCGATCTCGCCTATGACTTTCTCCTGCGCGTGCGCACGCAACTGCACTACACGAGCAAGCGCGCGTCCGATGTGCTCTATCTCAACATCCAGGCGGAAGTAGCGCGCAAACTCGGCTACACGCAGAAGGTGCCAGTGCATCGGAGCGAAGCCTTCATGAAGGATTACTACGGGCACACGCGCAATATTTTCCGGATTACGGAACGGCTCAGCGAACGCTTCGCGACCGGCACGGCGACGACGGTGCGGCGGTTGTTTTTTCCGCTCCTGCCGCGCCGCGTCACGATGGGCGAGCGCTTCGGGAATTTTTTCGATCGCGATGGGCAACTCCTCGTGGCCGATCCGCAGATTTTCACCCGGCGTCCGGAAGAGATGATGAAAGCCTTCGAGCACGCGCAGGAGCGAAAGCTGAAGCTAAGTCCGGAGTTTACTGATCAGTTGAGCCGGCGACTGCGGCATGTGACGAAGGAATACCGTTACGCGAAAGCGCCGCGGGAAATTTTCCGGCGCTTGTTGAGTCGCAAGGGCGAAGGCGCGCGCGTGTTGCGGCAGATGCACGAGGTCGATTTTCTCGGGAGTTATTTGCCGGAATTCGGGCAGCTCACCTGCCTCGTGCAGCATGAGTATTTCCATCGCTACACCGCCGACGAACACACGCTCGTCTGCGTGGAAAAACTCGACCAGCTCCTCGCCACCGAGAATCCAAAATTGGCGCCTTATCGGACGCTTTACGAGGCGTCGCCGAATCCGTTCGTCCTCTATCTCGCGCTCTTGTTGCACGACACCGGCAAGGGCGTCGGCGCGCGGCCGCACTCGGAAGCGAGCGCGCTCTTTGCGCAGACGGTCGCTGTTCGCCTGCAGCTCACTTCGGAGGAACGCCGCACACTCGTGTTGCTGGTCGATCATCACGTCACCCTCTCGAATATCGCGCAGCAGCGGAACATTGATGACCCGGCGACGGTGATCGAGTTCGCGAACATCGTGAAGACGCAGTCGAATCTCGACTACCTCATGCTCGTGACGCTGGCCGACGGCCAGGGGACGACCGACGCGTGGTCGGATTGGAAGGAGCTGCTCGTCTGGCAGCTGTATCGCGCGGCCTCGCGTTATCTGCTCGACCAGGAAGCCTTCCTCGCGCAGAGCAAAATCGAGCGCGATCAACTGCGGGCTTCCGTCGCCGGGAAGTTGCCGGCGGATTTCACCGATGAGATCGACGCGCATTTCGATTACATGCCGGATAACTACTTTCGCGCGTTCGACCGGGAAGAAATCGCCGCGCATCTGGAGCTCTTCCGCACGCTTTGGCGCGGGATTTATTCCGAGGACAAATCGACGCTCGCTCCGGCGCTGCGCTGGGAACAGCAATCGGAACAAGGTCACACTGCGGTCTCGATCTGCACGTGGGACCGCGGGCATCTTCTCGAGCGCATCGCAGGTGCTCTCACGATCGCGTCGGTCAACATCCTGAGCGCGGATATCTTCATCCGCGGCGATCACCTCGTGCTCGATGTCTTCCGGGTGCGGAACAAAAAGCTCGGCCTGGTCGATGACCCGCGGGAAATAAGTCTCGTCGAGACCACGCTCCTCAATGCGCTCCTCGTCGAGCGCTTCGATTTCGCGCCGCAGATCGCGAGCGTGCGCCGGAAGGCCGCCAAGGGCGCGAACGAGATCGACTTTCCAACTCGGATTACGATCGAGAATAAGAGCCATCCGACGTCGACACTGATCCAAGTGGAAACGCCCGACCGGCTCGGCCTGCTCTACGATCTGGTCGCGGGCATGGGCCGGCAGAACGTTTACATCACGCTCGCCCGTATTAGCACCGATAAAGGCGCGGCGGTCGACACCTTCTACGTCACCGACGCGGCGACGCGCGGGAAAGTGACCGACGGAAAACGTATCGCACAGTTGCAAGAAGAGCTGCACGCGGCCGTCCTCTCGCCTAACGAGTAGGTGCCGCAAACCTGGAGAGATGAGCTCCTGCGAATCCAGGCGACCAGGTTGACCTGCGGGATCTCGACGAGAAGGTGTAATGATTCATCGTGAGCACAAATGCCTGCACCCGCTAACCGGTCGTAGAAGATGGCTTCGCCCCGACCTCCGCGATCAAGCAGGTGATAGCAGGCGCCGGGTTATTCTACTCGCGCTTTCCGAGCCACGGAGCGAGGGAAACAGCCGCACGGAGGTAAGTCGAGCGGTCATTTTTACGATTCACGCGCTGACCCCTTCCGCCTTCTCCCGTCCTGCGTGGCCACGTCATCGGGGCCTTGGAGCCCGGCACTCGCCTCCCGACCAAGCTCGGCAACTCGCCACCGAGTTTGGCCTCGCGCAGATTAAAGCCCTCGGCTATACCAGCAAAACCTCCTTTATCGAGCAAAAGTTCCAGCTCTTAAAGAGCTACCTATGGGCCAGGGAGAATCTCGGTTCGAGGGGAACAGAAAGGATCTTATGCCACCGTTGAGAGCTAACTAGACTTAACCACATGTCTGCACGCATGGTCAGGTGTTGCGCTGTTAACAGGGACGACTGAACAACAGACGCCGAAATGGTATATTCGTGCACGGTATGTGTCGCATCAAGCTACCACAGCCCGGGAAGCAATCGCTTCGTGTGCGCGGAATAGTCACGATATTCGGGATACCGCTCCGTAAGAAGCGTCTCCTCGCAGCGGAGCCGGACCAGAACACCAACGGTCGAGAGAAAGCCTAGGAAAATTGTGAGCGGCGAAAGATGCGCGAGTACGCCGGCCCAGGCGAACATGCAAATCGCGGCATAAATCGGATGTCGAATGTAACGATACGGTCCGCTCGTTACCAACCCTCCGTCAGTGGGCTTGGCGTCAGGATGGAAGCTACGCACTCCGAAGGTCATTCGCGCCCAAACCATGAGCAGCGCCGCTGCGACCTGTAGCGTGATTACCCACGGCTCTGTTGAAAAGAGGGCATTGATCTTCAGGAGCGCGGCGAGACCGATTATGATCAACGCGAAGCCAAGGATGGAGAATCGTCTCATTGAGGTCGAATTTCGCCGCACGCTGGAAAAGTAATCGAAAGCACCAACGCATCTAACGAGGACAAGATGAGCTGCCGGGACCGAGGGCAACTGTGAAGCGGACTGAAATGGTTCTAGCCATTGAAAACGTGGGTCGTACGCTGGTCCCGGCCAGCGCCATCCGATGGTTAGACCTTCCGAACGTCCATTTCGTGTTCGGCATGGTCCTGGAATTTGCGCCGGGAATCGATGAGGATCTGCCTCACTTCACCTGCGGTGCTCAGAGAGCACGTAAAACCTCATCAGCCGGTCTCCCCTGAGCGGTGCCTTGGCGGACACGCTCCAGACGGCGGGCGACCTCCGTCTCCCAAGCCTCCTCGACGCCTTCGTCAGCGACAGGGTCCAGCTCCGCAAAAGCGTTTGCGCAAGGTAAGCGCGTTGTGTTTCGGGAAGTGTGAGAGCGTCGGAAGTGAGTTGCTCGATGGTTGCCGACATGTGGAAACGATTCTCTTCCGCGTGGTTCTAGTCAAGGCGGCAGAGCCTTCCCGGATCAGAGGCCAAGCAAACGCGAACTGCGCAAATGACGCGGACAAAGAAAAGGGTGAATGGGGGTAACCAGGGGGTGGCGAGCGAGCCCATTCTCTTCACCATGCCCTCGCCGGTGGCGACGGCGGCCGTGGCGGAGGTGGCGCCGCTGCTCAAGGCGATCGTGCCTAACGGTAAAAGCGACGGCAATGGCAATGGCTCTCAACAGCTGGCGGTTTCGCGGATCAATTAGCTGTCTTAGACTCGTTAGTTAGATAGGGCCCGCGTTGCCGAGAGATGGCGCGGGTTTCTTCTTTGGCTGGTCACTTGGATTTATCTTCATCCACTGGTGCCGATCGGAAGGGCAGAGACTGGACGAGCGGAAGCTGGCTGCTGGCTAACAGACACGGACGGGACGGCACCTGTCCCTCCACGCGCGTTCTCGCCCGGCCCGGCGAGCGATTCTTTTTTGCCCTGTCGCCAGATGCCGCTACTGTCCCGCCTCCACTTTTATGAACGTCCTTATCCTGGCCGCCGGCTACGCTACTCGTCTCTATCCGCTTACGGAAAAAAAGGCCAAGCCTCTGCTCGAAGTCGCGGGCAAACCGATGATCGAGTGGGTGCTCGATAACCTTGCGCCGATTCCTGACCTCGGGACGATTTACATCGTGACGAACGAGAAGTTCGCGAGTGATTTCCAAGAATGGGCCGACCGCTACCACGCCGCGCACACCAGGCTCACGTTCAAGATCGTGAACGACGGCTCGACCAGTGATACGGATAAGCTCGGCGCGATCGGCGACATTCGTTTTGTCCTCAGCCGCGAGGAGATCACGAATGAAGATCTCATTGTCGTCGCGGGCGATAACTTGTTTAGCGAGCCGCTGGCGGAATTCGCGAAGATGGCCAAAGGCTCCGCGGCCACACTCGCGACTTACGATGTCGGTGACCTGGAGGTGATGAAGAAATATTCCGCGATCAAGACCAACGCGGAAGGAGTCATCACCCACTTCGAAGAGAAGCCGGCGAAACCGGAGACCACGGTCACGGGAATCGCGCTTTATTACTTCGCGGCGGAGACGCTGGAGTTATTCACGACCTATATCGCCGCGGGGAATAATCCGGATCAGCCGGGGCGTTTCATCCAGTGGCTGCACACCCGGCGGCCGGTGAAGACTTATTCCGTGCAAGGAACGTGGTACGACATCGGGAGCAAGGAAACGCTGGAAGAGGCGAACGAGATCTTCGCGAAGTTTGTAAAGTAGCCTGTAGACGCTTCGCTCTGCGAAGCGTGGGTGTGGGCGAAACTTGCATTTCAGCCCACCCCCGCGTCGCCCAGAGGGCGAACGTCTACAGCGGCGCCGTCATTAGGCGATGCGCCCCGTCCGCCACGGCTCGTTAGGCGAGGCCCTCTCCTACGCGCGCCGGCCTTCGTCAAACTCGATCAGGTCGAAGTAGGTCCCTATATCGTTCCGGCCTTCGCCGCCGGCTTCTTTCAGGAAATGGTTGAAGCGCGCTTTCTTCACCGCGGTATCGGGATGCCGCGTAATCATCGCCTGGTTCCACTCTTCGATCTCTTCCGGCGTGTGCCCGACGCCGCTTTTCCCGATCCACGCAAGCACGGCCGCGTCGTCGTCGAGCTCCGTCGCGATTCTCTCAAACGCGTCCGGATCGATCTTCAGAAACGTGAGCAGATGTTTGTCGAACCCGACGGTTTTGTAGTTGTAACCGTCCAGCAATCCCTGCTGATGCAGGCGCGCCTTGTCGATCAGCCGCGGCAAGTGCACATACCCGCCGAGCCGCTCGTAGGGGCTCCGGGGAAACGGCGTGCGTTTTTCGGCCACGGCTAGGAAGTAGCCGGCAGACCGAAAGCTTCGCCCGGCAATTCGGGCTGCTTGGTCTGCGGCGGCCGCGGGCTTTTCTCGTCGAAGTCGGGCAACAACTCCGCCTGCTCGAGCGACTGGCGACCGATCACGAGCTGCCCGGTGAAGGTGCCGCCCTTATCCACGTTGATCGCGCGCGCGATGACGTTGCCATCAAGCGAGCCTCCACTGCGAATCGAGACCAGCGTGTCGGCCGCGATCTCGCCGGTCATCGCGCCGCGAATCTCGATCGCGCCGACCGAGAGCTGGCGAAAGAATTGCACGTTCGCCTTTTTCCCGATCAAGACCTGTGGAGCGATGAGCTTGCCCTGGATCTTCGCGGAAGCGCGAAACTCCGCGCGTTCGTGGCAATGCAAGGCCCCGCGCATTCTCCCGTCGATGGTTGCGACCCGGCAGGTGACCTGACTGCTGCTCAGATCGCCCGTGGAGGTGATGTGCACTGAGCCGTGGGTACGAATGAGCCGGCTAAAGTTGCCGTTAATTTTGTAATCGCGCAGGTCCATATGGACGCTACAAGAAGGGCAAATCGTCGAGGTCGCAGCGGACGTCACCTCCTGGCGCGTTCCACAGTCGTAGCAAGCCACGGAAGTGATCCGCGACCGATTAAAAATCCCCTCGAAACGATGGAAAAACGACGAACCGCCGGCCGCTTCTTCGCGCGGGGCGTGCGATTTAGCCTCCGCGGGCGCGGTAGCCGGCGTGACGACGTAATGTTTGCCGCACTGCCGACAGAAGGTGCTGCGCGCGGCAGCATACTCCATCTGCTTAAAGCCACAGTGTGGACACTCCACACTGACCTTGGCAGGCGACCGGGCCACTGACTGGTGGTGGCGCTATCCGTTAGGCGCGGCTGCCGGCCAACGGCGACTTCGCACTCGAGGAAGTATCGTCGCTGCTGCGGGAAGCCTCGGCGCCGCGATTCGGCGTGCCGCCATTCGAAGCCACCGGCACTTTGCCGCTCGTCACTTCGGATTTGCCGATGAAGGTCGCGCCTTCCTCGATCACGAGGCGCGCCGCCTTCAGGTCGCCCTGCAAGGTGCAGCGCGACTTCAGCTCGCAACGCTCGCCGACAATGATGTTGCCGTGGACTTTGCCGTAGACGGTGATCGATTTGGTCTTGATCTCGCCGCGGATGTCGGCATTCTCGCCGATCGTGAGCACGCCGTCGGAATGGATCTCGCCCTCGACCTTACCGTCGATGAGGAGTTCCTTTTGAAACTTGATGCTTCCCTTGATCTCGACATCGCTCGAGAGGACGTCCTTGCCAGAATGTTCGGCCATATATTTTTGATGTTCGTCTACGGTTAATGAGGTTGCTGAGGCTGTCTTATTTTCCTCCCCGGGTGAGGAGGCCGTAGGTCTGCTCGGTTCGTAACTCGGAGCCGGAGCATATTCCTCGGCCGGCGGTTCAGCCGGCGGCGCGGCCCTCTGCGGGATGAATTTCTTCAACACGAGGCATTAGTAAGAGCCAGAGTTGGGCCTGTCAACGCTCGACCCGGGAAAGGCGACGAATTTCTCGCTTAGACGGCGTCCAACACTCGGTCATTCCGAGCGGATCCCGCGGAGCGGGAGCAGTCGAGGAATCCCGTGGCGCGAGCTTTAAGGTTGCGCCGCGGGATCCCTCGACTCCGCCCCGCCTCCGCGGGGGCTCCGCTCGGGCTGACTCGAGTTTAAAGACACCCCCTCAGTCGCGGACGCGGTAGAGTTTGGCAGTGCTGTTCTCGGCGGCGACTTGGAGGAACGGCGGCGCCTGCGACGGCGCGCGATCGAGGGTGCGGCAGAGCGGCTGCGGGGGAATCGGCTTGCCGAGGATTGCGGCCGAATTCTCTGCCGTTCTTTCGCCGTCATACGCCAGAACCCAACGAACGCCGTGGGCGCGCAGGATGGCTTCGGCGTCGTTAGGCGCGGTGCTTAAGAAGAAGCGCGCACTCGCCACGATGCCGAGCAGACTCTCGTGCGAACTTCCGGCGACCGAGGGTTGCCCCGACCAGTAGACCGCGGAAGGAGTCAGCCACCACGCCGCGAGGAACGGCTCCCGGCTCGCGCGCGGCAGCAACTCCGCCACCGTGCGCCAGAGGACCGCGTCGCGCCGCGCATCGTCGAGTTTCGCCTGCCTTGAGTCGTTAGGCCAAATCGTCGCATCCCAGGCTTGTAGAGAGGGAAGGAAAGCCAGGCCAGCGAGCAGCGCGCCGAGCCAAACCGGCCTAACGAACGTAAGCAGCGCCGGTATCGTTAGGCAAAGCGCCCCCGCGAGGAAGTAGCCCCAGCGCGCCTGCGCGCAGGTGAGCGCAAAGAGCACCGCGAGCAGGATCGCCCACGGCGGCGCGAACTTTTTCTGCCAGAGCGCGCCGGCCAGCAGCACCGGCGCGAGCACGACGAATCCGCCGAACCATTGCCACCACGTCGGACTCGTTAGGCCGATGCGGCTCAGTTCTCCGATCGTCGCCGACCAACGCGCGTAATAATTTTGCCACGACGCCGCCGGCAATTCCGGCCAGCGCCGTTCCACCAGCGCCGCGACCAGCACCACCCCCGCGAGCGCGGCCCAGCCGATCCGGCGCGGGCGGTGAAGCAATTGCCGGCGCGCGAAAATCGCCTGCCCGCCCAGGAGCACGAGCAGAATCACGAGCGGCTCGCAGAGCGAAACCCAGAGCGCGAGTCCCCAGCTCAACCCGCTCACCAGCGCCCAGCCGCGCCCCGGCGTTTCGCCTAACGACCACTCCGCCGCGAGCGCCACGAGCACGAGCAGGATGAGCAACGCCTGGTGATCCGGCCGCCCCAACGACGTCCCGTGCGCGAGGATCGGATTGAGCGCGAAGAGCAGCAACCCCACCCAGCGGTGGCGCAGCTTCGCCCGCCGCGACCACCACCAGAGAAACCATCCCGCCACGAGCGCGAGCAGCGGCGAGATGAACGCTCCCGCGACGTCGAGCGGTTGCGTCACAAAACCGCCGAGCACCGCCGCGAGACCCGCGACGAGATAATCCAGCGGCGCCGTCGTATGCGGCGTGACGCCGGCCGGATAGTTCTCGAAATCATGCTGCCGCACGACCAATCCCGGATGCTCCGCGACCATCCGCGCCCGCGTCATCCGCGAGTAGCAATCCGCGTCGACAAAGTAGACCCGCCCGCCCACGAACACGTCCGCGTAGTTCGCGCAGCGCGTTGCGAGAATAAGCGCCCCAAAGATCGCCACCTCGAGCGTGAGCCAGACCACGCGCCCGCAGCGGCGAATAAATTCAGGGCGAAGCGGGAACAAAGCGGCGGCGGCGGAAAGTCTGGGCCCACCAGGATTCGAACCTGGGACCAAGGGATTATGAGTCCCCTGCTCTAACCGCTGAGCTATAGGCCCGTTCGGGAAAAGGTTTGAAGCATCTGCTATCTTACGCGGTCTCCCCCACCAGACTCCGAGGCTGCTCTAACCGCTGAGCCAGACCCAGAAAGTGAAAGATCGGCAATCCACCAAGATTTGTCCCGTTTTTTCCGGCAGGCTCAGATCGGGCGAACTCCAGTGTCGAAACAAGTCGTGGCCTTCGCTCCTGCAAACGGTCGCAAGAGCAATATAATGTTGACTTCCGCCACCGCCGAAAGCGGCAGAGGCCGGGGGACCTCGATCGCTGTTACTTGGCGCGCCGCTTCGCCAGCGAGCCGGGGGCGAGCTTGCGCCGGAAGAATTCCAAGCCAAGCAGGCTGATCCCCAAAAGAGCGACAGTCCCGCCGTGGTCGGGCACGCCCTGCGAGTCGGAGCTGGCAGAGAAACTGAATACACCTTGGCCCCCACTGGGAGATTGGGTTGAGAAGGAAAAAATCCCCTCTGTTGGATCGAATCCGTTGCCCATGACGGTGCCGGTCCCCGTAATTAGCAAGAACTTCGAGTTTTGCAGGACGATCGTGGAAGTGTCCAGGTCGAAGGTGAATCCGCCCACCGACCAGAAGTCGGGGGTTGGGGTCGAGGGACTGAAAATCCATGGAGCTGCCATCGTCACAGCGTCATTCGGGCTGACAAATCCGGCGTAATCGCCATCAACGCTAATGACAGTGACATTGCTGAAATTCTCCACCCTGGTGGCTTTCGCGAGCGACTTCGTATCGAAGGTCGCTCCTCCTGCGAAGGTGAGCGTTCCGTCAATCGTCGCCGCTTCTCCTCGCTCACAGGTGAGCGCTGAAGTGATTAAACCTGACGTGAGGATCGCTAAAAACAGTTTGGAGAATTTCATGTTTTCACGTTTCTCCGTCCGCGATGACCAGAGCAAGCTTAAAAAAAAAGTCGGCTAAAAAAATTCTATGTTGCCGGGCGGGACGACAGCGTCTCGCTTCGTCGTGCCAAGTTGCCGGAGTGGCGGTCTAGCCGTTTTCGCTCCTCGAGCCCAGACCGTAGGGAGGATATGACTTCACCTTCTTCCGACTGCCCCGAAATCTTCCGCAGGTGCAGTACCGCTTCCCCTCTCACCGACGAGCACCGCGCCCCACGCCCGCAAGCGCTCAAAGCCGAGCAGGCAAATCCCCACCGCGAGCAGCGAGAGCGCGATCCCGGAGAACCCGAGCGCGTGCCGCTCGGTGCTACACGTCCAGATACATTGCCCCACGCAAAGCACTGCGACGAAAAGCAGCGTCGGCTTTCGGCCGACCAGGTTCACCACGAACACACCCATCGGCGCGCCTAGCGCCACCACCGGCGCCGCCGCGAGCCAATTCTCATACACGCCTAGCTGCCAACCCGTTGAAATGCTTTTTAGCAGCACCCCAAACGCCGAGCAGAAACCCATGATCACCACCGAGGTCGGGATCGCGATTTTCAGGTCGGCCCGGCAGAGCAACACCAGCGCCGCGTAGAGCTCCATGTCGATGCCCACCCCCGTCACCGCCACCACCGTCGCGCCCGCGAGCAGACCGAGCACACAGCCGACCCGGAAATCCTAGCGCTCGTCGAACTCCTTCATCCCATTGTGCCCCGAGATTCGTTGATCCGATAAAGATGCAGAACCCCAAAGCTCGCCCAGACCACCGCGAAGATGATCTCAATCCAGAGCCCGGGAATCAGCGGCGCGAGATAGAAAATGCCGAGCGGCGTCCCGACGACCGCGCCGAGCATCGCGCCCTTTAACATCGCCACGCCACCGTCTGCCGGCGCGCGAGGATGAAGATCGCGGCGCTCACCATCCCGATCGATTGCACCGCGAAACTGAAGTCGCGCCCGAGCGTCGCCGGCATGCCGAAGAGGAGCACGAGGATGGGAAACCCCACCGTTCCCCCGCCCATCGGCGTCGAGCCGGCGACGTAGCTGCCGAGCGCCATCGGCCAATGCGCCTTCGCGTCGCCCCAGCGGCCTTCGCCGAAAACCAGCCAGGCCCAGACCGTATAAAAGCCGGCCAGCCAAAGGAACCAAACCCAGAGAGGTTGTTTACGAGGCGCGACGATGGACATGAGAAAAAGGACGAACTGAAGAAGAGACCGCTGACCAGAGCCTGGATGACGCCACCGCGGAAGCGCTCACCAAAGCGTCAACCGTCTCTCGGTCCAGCCGAATCCGCGGCGGTCCTCCTCAGCCGTTCACCTGGAGCCGGCAACTGGAGGGACGGGCGCCGTCCCGTCCTCGTGTCATCGTTAGGCGACGGCCGTGAGATCCGGTGGTCGCACCTGCGCCGAGTCCGGCGGCATCATCCCAAGATTCACCCGCAACCGTTCCATCGCCTCCGTTACCCCGCAGCGGAATAAACGCGCGCGGAAGTTCTCCGCACCCGCCGGGAAACAACCCATCGTCGCTCCATAGACGATGCGGCGCGCGTCCGGCAGCGGCGGGATCGGCCGCCGCTTGAAATCGAGCACCATGTACGCGCGCAGCCAGGCCGGTGCATCGCTGAAAAACACCGACGGCAAATGGCGTTCCACAAAGGGCCGCGCCAGCGAACCTTCCCACAGATCATGCACAAAGACCGCCCGCGGTTTCCCCGCCGCGAGCAGTTGGAGCGCGAGCTTCACCGCCCGGAAATCCTTCGGGCCATCGATGAGCACCACATCGCCCGCGCGCACCACCTGCGCCAGGAGCACCCGCGAATCGCCGAAGAGACATTCTACATTCTCCCGCGCCTGCAGCCGCTCCGCCGCGATCGCCACATCCGGCGAGGTCGCGTCCGATTCGATGCTGATGATCTCCGCCTCCGGGAAGAGCGAGGAAAGCACCAGCGTGCTCTGGGCGCGGGCCCGGCCCGACTCCACGATCCGCACCGGCGGATCATCCGCCACCGCCGCGTAGAGGAAGAACAACTCACTGCGTCGGATTCCCTTCTCTACGTTCTCCAGCGCCGCCGTCCGCTCCCGGTAGGTGTCGAGGTGACGCGGCGCCGCCGCCAGGAGTTGATCGAGTCCGAGCCGAGCCATCGGCGCATAGCTACACCTGAACCCGCCGCTGTGTCATCCCCCGTTTAGTTGCGCAAAAGCGCGCCGCCTGTTGTAGACGCCTCCCTCGGGAGGCGCGGGTGTCGCCACGCGACACTTCTCCGGTGATCGAGCCAACTCCCGCGCTTCGCAGAGCGAAGCGTCTACAGCAGAGAAGACGCGGCACGCTTACAGTTATAGACTTAGAGACGTCTAAAAAATGGGTCATTCCGAGCGGAGCGTAGCGGAATCGAGGAATCCCGTGGAGTGAGCTTAAAGGTTCCGCCACGGGATGCCTCGACTCCGCCCCGCGGCCGCGGGGCTCCGCTCGGGATGACACGACTTTTTAGACGCCCTCTTAGACTTCTCACACATATCTCACCACCAGGAATGATAACTCAATTGCGCTCATAAATGGCCTCTAGTGACTGCGGATTTTGATGTAGCTGTTGTAGGTCTCGGCGGGATCGGAAGCGCGGTCCTGGCCCATTGCGCCACGCGCGGCGCGCGGGCGCTTGGGGTCGAACAATTCGAAGCCGAACACGAGCGCGGGTCATCAACGGGACGGAGCCGGCTGATTCGGAAGGCTTATTTCGAAGACCCCGCTTACGTGCCGCTGCTCCTCCGGTCCTATGACCTGTGGCACGAGCTGGAACGCACTTCCGGTAAACAAATTCTTACGCTCACCGGGCTACTGCTGGTAGGCGAACGCGACTCGCCGGTGATCACCGGCGCACAGCGAGCGGCCGCGGAACACGATCTCGTCCTGGAGGTTCTCTCAGCCCGGGAAATCGAGGAACGTTATCCGCTGGTGCGGGTGTTGCCGTACGAGATTGGTGTCTTTGAACCCGACGGCGGCGTGCTCGTGCCGGAGCGCGCGAATGCGGCGCACTTGCGCGCGGCCAGCGCCGCGGGCGCGGAGACGCATTTTGGTGCGGCGGTTATCGGTTGGGCAAAGCGCGCCGACGCTTACGAGATCACGCTCGTAGATGGCAGGTGCTTCAACGCTCGCGCGCTCGTCCTCGCGCAGGGACCGTGGCTCGCGGACGCGCTCGGGTTGCCGCTGCGCGTGCAGCGCAACGTGCAGGCGTGGTTCGCACCGGTGACCGATGCCTTTGCGGCGGGAAAATTCCCACCGTTCCTGCTCGAGCGCGCCGGGCTGCCGGCACCGCTTTACGGGTTTCCGGATTTCGGCAGCGGCATCAAGGCCGCATTCCATGCGCACGGCGAATGGACCAATGTCGCGCAACTCGACCGCGCGATCGATCCGGCGCTCGACATCGACCCGATCGTTGCGGCGATGGAGCAATGGATGCCCGGCGCCGCGGCGCGTTTTCTCGAGGCGAAAGCGTGTCCCTACACGATGACGCCCGACGCCCATTTCGTGGTCGATCGGCATCCGGAACATGAGCACGTGATCGTGTGCGGCGGATTTTCCGGGCACGGGTTTAAGTTCGCGCCGGTCATCGGCGAGATTGCGGCCGATCTCGCGCTCACGGGCGCGACGCGCCACGAGATCGGGTTTCTCTCCGCCCGCCGATTCGCGCCGGGCGCCGCTCCGCGCTAGAGGGAAAACATGGCAGGACGAGCGCAATTCGCGGCGGAAGATTCGGGGTCGGGAGAGTTCGTTATTATTCCGTGAACAAATCCGGGGGCGATTCGCTCTCGCCGCTCGTGATCACGATCCCCACCGCGACTGGCAGCGGCATCGGCAGCCCGACCGGCACGGCTTATAACGGCACCGCCCGGCCGGGACCCGGGGTGAACAATTTCACCTTCGCCACGCTCGACGGCACGATCTCGACCTGGAATGCCGGGACTAAGCCCACGACTCGCGCGCGGTTGTTTCGAGTGTCACACCTCGACCGCGACCGTGGTGGTGAACAAATCGAGCCGGGGCGCTTCCTATTTTGGCCTAACGATCAACAACAACCGACCTCCGGCGCGCCCACCTACTACGCGTCGAACTTCAAGGGCTCGGTCGAGGCTTACGACGCCACCACCTTTCGCCCGGCGCGATTGGCCGGGAAGTTTTCGGATCCGACGATCCCTCGCAGCTATAAGCCGTATGGCATCCAAGCGGTCGGCGATAAATTCTGGGTGAGCTTCTTCAATGAAACTGCCGGCGGCGGCTTTGTGGATGCGTTCGAAACGAGTGGCCGGCTGCTCCTGCGCCTGGCGGGGGGAGCGTTCGCCGAGCCGTGGGGCATGGCGCAGGCGCCGGCGGATTTCGGCGCGTTCAGCAACATGCTGCTGGTTGGCAACACCACGAGCGGAATGATTGGCGCGTATGACCCGAACACCGGCGTTTCCAGGGATTCCTGCAGGACTCTGCGGGTCAGCCGATCAAGATTCCCGGCATCTGGGGCATTGGCTTCGGTAACGGCAACAGAAAGGCCGGCCCGACGAACACGCTCTACGACGCGGCGGGGGGAGATGATTATCTCACCGGCGTATTCGGCGCGATCACGGCAAAGTAAGGCGGCGGAACGGCTGAGGCGGAGGCGCGCGCGCCTCCGCGCGGGCGCCCTTGTAGCCGGGGGCGGTGACCCCGGTCGGGGTTTGAGGTGTGCCCCGATTCTCTCGCGGCCGGGGTCAACGCCCCCGGCTACAAACTTCCCCCAAAAAACGACGACGGAATGCAGAAGGCTCTCGCCTCACTGCATCCCGTCTCGTTTTTTCGTTTAACCCGGAAGCTTTACCGGCCGTCGGGCTGCTCGTTTTGCGCGCGTTTTTTCTTCCGCGCGTTCTGTTGGGCCGGGGCAGCCTGCCGCTGACGCACCGCCTGACGACGCTGCGATATCTCCCCGCGGCGCGCGGCGGGCTGGGGCCGAGCGGCGGACGGGCGATTCGGGCGGTTCGCGATCGCGGAACGGCGGGCGCGGGCGCTGTGGTCCGCGGCGCTCTGCGCCCGGGCGGCCGGACGACGGCTCACTTCGCGGGCGGCGTTACGCGGCTGCGCCTTCGCGGCGCGTTCGGCGCGGTTTTTCCGAGCACTGTTGTCGGTCGTCTGCGCTTTCGCCTTAGCGGAACGCTCGGCGCGAGGGGTGCGCGCAGTGTTGTTGTCATCGGCGGCCTGCGCTTTAGGAGCGGACCTCACTTTACCATTCTCGTTTGCCTGTCGGTCGTTATTCGGGTTCGCCTTTGAGGCAGCGGCAGTCTCGTTCGCGGATTGGCCTTTCGTGGCTTGGCTGCGGACTTTCTCGACCGCGGCGGCGTCGGGTTTGCCGTTGTTATTTTTGGCATGAAGCGCCGGATCTTTCTTCGCCGCAGCGACGCGGGCACGCTGCGCGGAGGTGGCCGGGACATGCTGGGCTTTCGCCGCGGCTTGTTCCTGCTTGTTGGCCTTGGCCTGGGCACCACCGGGGCCGTTGAAGCCGGCGCGATTGCCTTTGTTCTGCTGCGGGGTATTCTTGTTCACGTAGGTGTAGTTGTTGTTGATCACGGTCTTGTTCACCCGCGTGACGGCGGTGTTGTAAAGAAACCGGCTACCCGACCAGCGCCCGCCGTAGTAGCCGCTGCCGCCATAGCCGAAGCCGTAGTTGATACCGCCGTAGAAGCCGACCGAGCTCCCCCAGTAGCCGTCATTAAAAAGGTAACGACCGCCGCTGAAACCCCAGTAGCCCGGAGTCCAGAGCAGGCCAACCCGAGGCGGACGCGCCCAGATTCCCGGGACCCAATAGTAACCGAAATCAGCGTAATCCCAGTAGCCCGGGGTCCAGATGTAACCGGGACCAGGTGCGTAGGGTTGTTCGTAGATGGGAATCACGGGCGGCGCGATCCCGACGGAGACCGCCACGTAGGCGGACGATTTTGCGATGGGCAGCCCCGCAAAGAGCAACGCCGCCAACGCCAAGACAGGTAGTTTTATTTTCATAGGAGTATGGATACAGACTTGCAATGACTGACGCGGCCGACGCGCGAACTATTCAAAACCCTTCGCGGGATCTGCGCAGGCCGACCGGTCATCCACTACTGAATCGAGCCGCCCCCGAAAACGGGCGTATCGGTTGAGCGGCTTGCGAGATGGGGTTAATCAATGCGATGCATCTTCGGCTTCGTCTCACCCTCTCCGCTCTCGCCCTTCTCACTGCCCTGCCCGCCTCGGGCCAGATCGGCGCCGCGCTCGATGCCCATGGGGGTCTCGAGAAATGGAAAGCGCAGGCTGGAGTCGAGTATGACCTCACTTGGAAGTCGGCCAAGAGCGAGCGCCACGACCACGAGCTTTTCGATCTGAACACGCGCGCCGGCCTGATCACGAGCGAGAAATACACCATCGGCAGCAAGCAGGGCGAAGTCTGGATCAAGCCCGGGCTAGACGCGCTCGGTGGGATGCCGCCGCGCTTCTATATCGGGACGCCGTTTTACTTTTTCGCGATGCCGTTCGTCTTCGCCGATCCGGGGAGCAAACAGGAGTCGTTAGGCACGAGAACCTTTCGCGGGAAAGATTACGACGCGCTCAAGATCACGTTCGCGAAAGGGACCGGCGACACGCCCGACGACTACTACATCGCGTATCTCGACCCGCAGACGAAGCAGCTGAAGCTTGCGATTTACGTCGTCACCTACCCGACGATGCGGCAGGGCAAGGCGCTCGAGAAAATCGAGCCGCACGTGATCGTGTTCGACGAATGGCAGACAGTCGATGGTCTGCTCGTGCCGAAGAAAGCGCAGTTCTACAAGTGGACCGGCAGCGACCTCGAAGGCAGCGTCCTCGGCGCGCTCGAATACACCAACGTCCACTTCCTCTCCGCGGCGCCAAACCCGTCGAAGTTCGATAAACCGGCCGACGCCGTGGTTGCGCCGATGTAATTTTTCCGAGCTCGCCGCCTTCCGCTCATGAACTCAAACCTTTCCAAAAAAGACAAACTTCGGCTCCTCACCATCCTGCTCGAAAGCCGCCACGGCGATCTGCGGGAGCAGAATCTGAATCGGCAGGGCAAAGGGCATTTTCACGTTTCCGGCATGGGCCACGAGGCGCTCGCGGCGATTTCGTTTGCGACTGAAGAGGGCGATTACATCTGCGGCTACTACCGCGACCGCGGGCTCGTCCTTGGCCGCGGCGTCACTTCCCGCGAGCTCGCGCTCGATTATTTCGCGAAGCGGAAAGGGCAAAGTCACGGCCGGCAAATGCCGTCGCATTACAGCTACGCCGCACGCAACATCTGGAGCGTACCCACGCCGACCGGCGCGCAACTGCTCCCGGCGTGCGGCATCGCCTGGGGCATCAAGCTCGACGGGAAAAAGAATTTCGTCGTCACCACCATCGGCGACGCCGCCACGCGCCAGGGCGATTTCTATGAGGCCATCGCCTTCGCGAAAGAGCGCAAACTTCCCGTGCTCGTCGTGGTAGAGGACAACGCCTACGGCATCAGCAGCCCGACCCGCAAAATCAATCCGCTCGCGCTCGACGTCCTTCAGCCTAACGACTGGCAGCACCTAGACGGCTCCGATGTCGGCGCGGTTTACGAGGCGGGGCAAAAAGCGATCGCCGAGCTGCGCGCGGGGAACGGCCCGGTCTTTTTCTGGATGAAAATGGAGCGGCTTTCCAGCCACACCAGCTCCGACGATCACAAGCTTTACCGGAGCGCGGCCGAAATTGAGGCACTGGCCGAAGGCGATCCCCTCACGAAATGGAAAGCGCAGCTGATCGCCGCCGGCGACCTGACCGAAGCCGCTTACGAGAAACTCGATCTCGAGATCAAGGAGCGGATTCGCCAGGAATTCGTCGACGCCGAGCGCGAACAGGATCCGACCGCGGATGAACTGGCGGTGCAGGTGACCGCGCCGCTTCCAGAGCTCGATGACGAAGTTTTGCCGGCCGGCAAATACCGGATCGGCGACGTCATCAACCAAACGCTGCGCGCCGGCCTAACGAGTAACAAGGGCCGCATCATTTTCGGCGAAGACATCGAAGATCCGAAGGGCGGCGTCTTTCGCCTCACCCAGAAACTCTCGACCGAATTTCCCGATCAGGTTTTCAACTCGCCCCTCGCCGAGTCGACTATCCTCGGGGTCGCCTGCGGTCTTGCTTCCTACGGGAAACGCCCGGTGTTCGAGCTGCAATTTATCGACTTCATCTACCCGGGCTGGAATCAACTCGCGACGAATCTCTCGACGCTGCGCTGGCGTTCCTTCGGGACCTGGACCTGCCCGGTTGTGCTCTACGCGCCCTACGGCGCCTACCTCCCCGGCGGCAGCATCTGGCATTCGCAGGCCAACGAGGCGCCCCTCGCCCATTACCCCGGGATTAACATCGCCATCCCGAGCAATCCCGCCGACGCCGCCGGTCTGCTCTGGACCGCGATGCATTGCGAGGACCCGACGTTTATCCTCATCCCGAAACATCTCCTCTGGGCGGAACACGAAAGCGCAGAACCGATCCGCGCGGTGTCGTTAGGCAAAGCGCGCCTCCATCGCGCCGGCTCCGATGTCACCGTCGTCGCGTGGGGCAACACGATGGAGAAATCGATCGAGGCGCTCGCGAAAATCGGCGACCGCGTGAACGTCGAGCTGATTGATCTCCGCTCGATCGCGCCGTGGGATCGAGAGACGATTGAAGACTCCGTGCGCAAGACCGGCCGGCTCGTCGTGGTGCAGGAAGACACGGAAAATTGCAGCGTCGGGCAGATGATCATCTCGCACATCACCGGCCAAGCGGAACTCTGGGACGCGATGGTGAGCCCGCCGATTTTAGTCAGCAAAGGGAACGTCATGATCGGCTACAACCCGATCTACGAATACGCCGCGCTGCCCGATGTTCAGCGGATCGTTAAAGCAATCGAGGACTCAGTCGCGGTGAAGCGCGAGCGAGCCGTCGCTGTAGCCGGGGGCGCTGACCCCGGCAGCCTAACGACAGAACCTGCAAAGAAACCGGGGTCACCGCCCCCGGCTACAACCAGCGCGCCGCGCGGCCAGAAGATCGTCGTCCCGATCATGGGCGAAGGGATTCGCTCCGCCAAAGTCGTCGCGCTTTTAAAGCAACCGGGCGACGCGATCGCGCTCGACGATGCGCTCTGCGAAGTCGAAACCGATAAGGCTGTTTACCCGATCGAGAGCTCCGTCGCCGGCACCATGGGCGAATGGAAAACCAGAGTCGACGACACCGTCGAGATCGGCCAGGAGATTGGCACTATCCTCGCCGAGGGCGCCGAAGATTGGGCCACGCAAATGGAAGAGGCGGCTGAGGTCTCGGACGACTTGGAACCAATCGCCGCTTCCCAGCCCAGGGACGCCACGCGCATCCCCGCACTTTCCGCGACGATTACCCGCAAGCTCGGCCGCGTGGTGCCGGCCAATCTCCAGATCGACGCCCGCTGGGCTGCGATCCGGAGCGCCCGCGACGCCGCGAAAAAAGAGGACGCCAAAGGCGCGCCTTCACCTTCCGTCATGATCGCCTGGGCGGTCGTGCGTGCGATGGAAAAACACGCCGCCTTCCGCAGCCTCATGCTCGACGACGACCGCATCATCGGTCAGGAGGATTTCGATCTCGGCATCGCCGTTTCCCTCGACGACGATCGGCTCGCCACCGCCGTGATCACGAAAGCGAACGCGCTCGATTGGCCGGAGTTCGTCCAGCGTTACCACGACACCGTCGCCGCCACGCGCGGCGGCCGGGTTGATGCGATGAATGCGCCGCTCGTGATCAGCAGCCTCGGCGCCTTCGGCGTCCGCGCGGCCGCGCCAATCGTGGTGCCGCCATCGGTCGGCACACTCTTTGTCGGCTCCGCGCACCACGAGCTCTCGCCTAACGGAAAGCAGCCGCACGCGGTGGAAGTGATTACGCTTTCACTCACGTTCGATCATCGGGTCGTGAACGGAGCCGGTGCCGCTAATTTCGTGCACAACATCAAGGAGCGAATCGAAAGCTTCGCGATTCCGACTCTCGCGTCATCCCGAGCGAGGTGAAGCGAAGCGGAACGCAGCCGAGGGATCCCGTGGCGCCGCCGAGACGCTCCGCCGCAGATTCTCTTGTTTCGCGACGGCGCTTCAAGGAAGCCCCACGGGATCCTTCGACTTCGCTGCGCTTCGCTCAGGATGACGGAGTGACTCCCGCGCCGCTGGAAAAATAAGTTTCTCCCACTCCGCATATGCTTTCGCCGACGGGTGCAACCCATCCGCCGCGACGAGCGTCGGATCCTTTCCCATCCGTTTGCTCAGCGGGAAAATATCGACCACCGGCAACCCGCGCTCCTGCGCCTCCTCCGCGATGATCCGATTGAACCCGGCCAACCCCGCGCTGATGTCGCGCCCGCGTGCGTAAGTTCCCCCGTCTGGCGTGACCGAGAAATCCGGAATGTTCACCACGAGCAACCGCTTCTCGTTAGGCAACACCGCCCGCATCGCATCCATGATCTGCGCCAGCCGCCGCCGGAAAGTCGCCGCATCCACGTCCTGCACCCAATCGTTCACCCCGAGCATGAGCGTCCCGAAATCCGGCCGCGCGGCGCGGAACTTCTCCAGCTCGTGCTCGATTGCATCCTGCGTCGTCCAACCGGTTTTCGAAGGATTCGAAACCAGCGCCACCGGGATTCCACTTTTCGTTAGGCTGCGCGCGAGCAAAGCCGGCCAGGACTCCGCTTCCGTCGCGCCTTCCCCGATGGAATAAGAATCGCCGACCACGGCATAGCGCAGCGGCTCCGTTCTCCCGGCCGCCGCGGTTTCCTGCGTCGTAGCCATGACTGTTGCCGCGAGCTAGAGCGCGAGCGATTTCACGCCGGCACCAGCGTTCGCCGCGCGACCGCGAGCCGGCGCGTCTCGACCTGTTCGGCCTGGTCGACCGCCCGCTGCTCGAGCAGCGAAAAATCCGTCATCCGCAAAAGCCCCGAGGAATCGCGGGCCGCATGCAGCGCACGCCAGAGCAGCCGTTTTCCCGCGATCCCGACGTAGATGCTTTCGAGCGACTGAAGCAAGCGCAACTGCTGCTCGCCGGATTCGGTGAAGCCGAGCTTCACGCGCCCGAACTTCTCCGCCATCCACGCGCCCGCGTTGCGCACACCGCTCGGATCAAAACCGAGCGCGGTCATGATGTTCCGCAGTTGCTCGTGATCAGCCGCGATCTCCGCGTGCAGTCGGCGGAAGAAATCGCCGAGCTCCTCGTCGTCGTGCGCCTTGCTCAGGTGCTCGATCAACTCGAGTGCGCCGACCGCGCCGGCGTAGTGATCCTGCAAATACGTTTCCAGGTCGGAGTTTTTTTTCTCGTCAGCCATCCCTGTATAAAGATCGCGGCTCCGCGCGACCGGGGACGTGCCCCGCTTGCGCGGAGGCGCGTCCGCGATTGCGTTAGGCTGTGGAAAACCCGGAACCGTCGCGTGCGATCATCCATCTCGACATGGATTGCTTCTATGCCGCGATCGAAGTGCGCGATCGGCCAGAGCTGCGTGGCAAACCGGTCGGCGTCGGCGGCGCGCGCGACCGGCGCGGCGTGCTCACGACCTGCAATTACGAGGCGCGCGCTTTCGGCGTCCACTCCGCGATGCCGACTTTCATGGCGCTGCAGCGTTGCCCGAAACTGATCGTGCTGCCGACGCGATTCGACGTTTACCGGCGCGAGTCGGCGACCATCCGCGCGATCCTGCAGCGCTTCACGCCGCTCGTGGAACCGCTCTCGCTCGACGAAGCCTACCTCGATGTCACCGCGCATCCGGGCGCGCCCGGTCCGCTTGCCGAAGTGATCCGGAAACTTATATTCCAGAAGACAAAATTAACTGCCTCAGCGGGCATCGGGCCGAACAAGCTCGTCGCGAAAATCGCCAGCGACCTGCAGAAGCCGAATGGCCAGGTCGCAATTTTGCCTAACGACGTCGGCGAATTCATGGCCGCGCTACCGGTGCGTAAAATCTGGGGCATCGGCGCCGTGACCGAGCAGAAGTTGCAGCAGCGCGGGATCAACCTTTGCGCGGACCTGCTCCGCTTCACGCGCCTGCAGCTCCAGGAAATCTTCGGCAAATTCGGCGCAGAACTTTACGACCTCGCGCGTGGGCTCGACGACCGCCCGGTCGAGCCGCGCCGCGAACGCAAATCGCTCAGCAACGAGGAGACGTTCTCGATCAATCTCGAAACGCTCGAAGCCTGCGAAGAACGGCTTGAAGAACTTTACGCCGAGCTCATGGCCGAACTCGCGCAAAAGGAAGACGCGCGCACAATCACAAAGATTTTCGTGAAGCTAAAGTTCGCCGATTTCACTCGCACCACGATCGAACGCGCGGGCCTGGCGCCGTCGTTAGGCGACTATCGTCAGCTGCTCACCGAAGCCTTCGCGCGCACCGGCAAGAGCGTGCGCCTGATGGGCGTCGGCGTGCGCTTCGCGTCGCTCCGCGAGCGAGATGCGACGCAGCTGACGCTGCTGTAGACGTTTCGCTCTGCGAAACGCGGGCGTGCGGTCACCCCGCAGCATCGCCCTGCGAGCGGCGTTCTCCCCCGCGTTTCGCAGAGCGAAACGT